>JANLSP010000225.1:0-4947 GCA_031362485.1 Novosphingobium sp. | reverse complement strand
AAACTGGCGGCGTGGCTCTCGGGGAACCCATAGTCGCCGAAACCTTCGATCTGCGTGAAGCAGCGCTCGGCGAAATCGCGCTCGTATCCGTTAGCGACCATGCCGTTGATGAAGTTTTCGCGAAATGTATGGATCGTGCCGTTTTTGCGGAACGTCGCCATGGCACGGCGCAGCTTGTCGGCCTCGGGCGCCGTGAATTTGGCGGCGACCATGGCGATCTGCATCGCCTGTTCCTGGAACAGCGGCACGCCGAGCGTTCTCTTCAAGACTTCCCCGAGCTCGGGCTTGGGATAGGTGATCTCCTCGGGTCGTTTTGCGCGGTTGCGCAGATAGGGATGCACCATGTCGCCCTGGATCGGGCCGGGCCGTACGATCGCGACCTCGATGACGAGATCATAGAAGGTCCGTGGCTTCAGCCGCGGCAGCATGTTCATCTGCGCGCGGCTTTCGACCTGGAACACGCCGAGGGATTCGCCCCGCTGCAGCATCTGGTAGACGACATCGTCGTCCTCGCCCTTGATGTCGGCGAGTTCGAAGCGCTCACCCTTGTGCTGCGCGATCAGATCGAAACATTTGCGGATGCAGGTCAGCATGCCCAGCGCCAGCACGTCGACTTTCAGGATACCCAGCGCGTCGATGTCGTCCTTGTCCCATTCGATGAAGCTGCGATCGGGCATCGCGCCGTTGCCGATCGGCACGGTCTCGGTCAGCGGGCCTTTGGTCAGGATAAACCCGCCGACATGCTGCGAGAGGTGGCGCGGCATGCCGATCATCTGCTCGGTGAGCGCAAGCACCCGGCGCAAGTGCGGATCGCTCATGTCCATGCCAGTCTCGGCGACATGGCGTTCGGCAATCTCGTGGCCATACCCGCCCCAGACCGTGCGGCTGAGCGCGCTGGTGACATCTTCGCTCAGCCCCATCGCTTTCCCCACCTCGCGGATCGCCATGCGCGGGCGGTAGTGGATCACGGTGGCACAGAGCCCTGCGCGCTGGCGGCCATAGCGGCGGTAGATATACTGGATCACTTCCTCGCGGCGCTCGTGCTCGAAATCGACATCGATATCGGGCGGCTCGTTGCGGTCCTCGGAGATGAACCGGTCAAACAACAGCGCGTGTTTGGCCGGGTCAACCGCAGTGATCTCGAGGCAATAGCACACCGCCGAATTGGCCGCGCTGCCGCGCCCCTGGCAGAGGATCGGCGGGCTTTGCGCGCGGGCGAAATCGACGATATCCTTGATGGTGAGGAAATAGCGCGCGAGATCAAGCTTGCCGATCAGCGCCAGTTCCCGGTCCAGGGTCTGGCGCACGCTTTCGGGCAGGCCGGAAGGATAGCGGCCCTGCGCGCCCTCCCACGTCAGCTTTTCGAGCTGCTCCTGCGGGGTGAGGCCATCAGGGCAGGTCTCTTCGGGATATTCATAGCGCAATTCATCGAGGCTGAAGCGGCAGGCATCGGCGACCTCGCGCGCGGCAGCGATGGCATGCGGCCAGGGGGCAAACAGCCGCTGCATTTCCGCCGGGCTCTTCAGGTGCCGCTCGGCATTGGGGGCCAGCAAGTGCCCGGCCTTCGCCACTGTGGTCTTGTGGCGGATCGCGGTCATCACATCCTGCAAGGGGCGTCGGTGCGGGGCGTGATAGAGCACATCGTTGGTGGCGAGGATGGCGAGGCAGTTGTCCTTTGCGAGGGCATCAAGCGCGGCGATGCGGGCCATGTCGTCGCCGGCATAGAGATAGCTCGCGGCAAGGTGGCGCAGCGTGGGGAGTTGCTGCGTCAGGTGGGGGAGGAGGTCGGGGAAAGGAGCAGTCAAGGAAGTTGATTCGCACGGAGGCGCGGAGACGCGGAGAAGGGAAGGATTGATTTCGCGCAGAGACCGCAAAGAGCGCAAAGAGGTCAAGAACGCCGCAGGCGTTCCATATTCTTGCAAGGCTGCGCCGGTAGGCAGCCGCTCGAGTGAAGAGCTGCTTCGCCGCAGGCGCAACTCCTCTGCGTTCTTTGCGGTCTCTGCGCGAAACTCTTCTTCTCTCCGCGTCTCCGCGGCGCAGTTTATCCTGAGCGCCTGCAAGGGAGTCGAAGGGCGCGAACCAAAATCAACAACATTGCTCTCGGCCGCAATGGTGAACTGTGCCGCCAGATCGGCGGGCGGCAGCAGGATGAGCTGCACGCCCTCTCCTTGCTCCGCCAGCATGGCGAGGCTGATCTCGCACACCCCCTTCTCCTGCCACTCGCCGTCCAGCGTCCCCATCCGCCCAGCAGAAATCAGGCGGCAGAGGCGGCCATAAGCGGCGCGGGTCTCGGGATAGGCGAGGAATACCAGTCCCTCGGCAGTCTCGATTCGGCAGCCAATCACCGGGCGAAGCGCCAGCGCCTTGGCCTCACCATGCAGGCGCACCACGCCGGCCATGGTGTTCACATCGGCAATCGCAATCGCATCATAGCCCAGCGCGCGGGCCTGGGTGGCAAGGTCCACTGCATCGGATGCGCCGCGCAGGAATGAAAAGCAGGAGGCCAGCCCCAGCTCGACAAAGGGCGCGCGCGGCGGCGAGGCAAGGCCTGCGCCATCGGCATGGCGGCGCGGGGGGGTGAGGGAGGATTCAGGCATATAGGTGCAAGCTGGCTGGAAGATGCAATCGTTCCTTATATGTTCTTATTTGGCCGATTGCCAGCCCGGTGCTGCAACAGTTTTCACGCTCGCGTAAAAAAGCCCGTCGCTGAGGGAACCATTGCCGAGCCCGCGCAGTTAGCCTCACTTGAGCGAATCCACAGGAGTTCCCAATGCACATGATCGAAACCCGCGACGGCACCCATCTCTACGCCAAGGTCTGGGGCGAGGGACGCCCGGTGGTTCTGATCCATGGCTGGCCGCTTTCCGGCGATAGCTGGGATCCGATCAGCCATGCCCTCGCCGAAGCTGGCTTCAAGGCAATCGCTTATGACCGGCGCGGGTTCGGCAGATCATCCCAGCCTTCGGGCGGCTATGACTACGACACTTTCGCCGACGACCTTGCCGCGGTGATGGAGCAGCACTGCGATGGTCAGGATGCCGCGCTGGTCGGTTTCTCGATGGGCGGCGGCGAAATCGCCCGCTATCTCTCGCGTCATGGCGGCAAAGGGGTCAGCCAGGTTGCCCTGATCAGCGCCGTGGTTCCCTACATGTTGCAGACCGAGAACAATCCCGACGGGGTGCCGCAAGCGGCCTTCGATGAAATGACAGAGGGCATGCTCGCCGACCGGGCGCATTTCTTCACCGGCTTTTTCAAGGATTTCTATGGTGTCGGCTGGCTGGACAAGCCGGTCAGCAACGAAGTGTTGATGCAATCCTGGATGGCGGCAATGCAGGCCGGGCTCCGGCCGACGCTGGCGGCAGCCAAGGCTTTCGCCACCACCGATTTCCGCCCCGATCTCGCCAGCTTCACCATGCCGACGCTGATTGTCCACGGCACGGCGGACAAGACCGTGCCGATCGATGCGACAGCCCGCGAGGTGGCGCGCCGGGTGCCGCATGCGCAATTGGTCGAATATCCGGGCGAGGCGCACGGCCTGTTCGCCACCCAGACCGAGCGGCTGACGCAGGACCTGATTGCCTTCCTTGAAGGCAGGCCGGTTGTGGATCGTCAGGCGGAGCTTGATATCATGACGGCGCAGGCAATGGGGATGCAGCCAATCTAGGCAGGATCACCCGCACAGCCCCTGCAGGAACCATTCGGGCGGCCCGCCCCGGCCGTCACCGACCAGCCCCGCGCGGTAGATCCAGTAGCGCCGCCCTTCCTCGTCCTCGATGCGGTAGTAATCGCGCAGCCGCACCGAAGAGCGCTCGCGCCACCATTCGGGCGCGATGCGTTCCGGCCCTTCGGCGCGGGCAACCTCGTGCACCCGGCCCCGCCAGCGGAAGCGGCGCGGCTGACCATCGGGGGAGGCATAGAGCACTGCAATGGATTCCGCCCGGTCTAGCAGCTTCAAGGGCCGCGCGTGGAAGGCGAGTTCGCCCTGCCCCGGGCCTTCTGCGGCGAGCGGCGGCTGCCAGCGCTGGGCGCGTTCGGGCAAGTGGCTGGCGCGGGGCACCGGGCGTCGCACGGCATTGGCGCCGAGTCGCACGCTGAGCCGGTCAATGCAGGCGGCGAGGCTGGTGCCGTGTGCCTCGGCCGCCGCCTCGAAGTGGCCCTGGCTGAGCCCCAGCGGCTCGCACCATGGCGCGGAAAGCCGGGCCAGCTCAATGCCGAAACCCGCGTCGATGTCATCGAGCTTGGCAGCAAACAACCGCAGGATATGCGCGGTATCGCGGCTCGCGGCGGCGAGTTCGAGGCGGCGGATCAGCACTTCGCCATCGACTTTCCACAGCCCCAGCTCCAGCCGCCGCGCGCCCTGGCCCAGCCCTTCCAGTTCGCGCGCCATGGCCTCGGCAAGGTCGGCCACCACCCGGTCAAGCAGGGCGCGGTAGCGGATCGGCTCGGCGAGGCGGCGCTGGACCATGGGCAGTTGCGCGGCCAGCACCGGCAGCAAGGGCTCAGGCACGCATCCGAGCAATTGGTCGAGCCGAACCAGCGGATTGGCGCCCGGCGCACGGCGGGTGCGAAAGCGCCGGGCCAGCGCGTCGCGGCCAATGCCGGCAATGTCGCCCACGGTCTTGAGGCCCAGCCGACGCAGCAACACCACGGTTTCGCCATCAAGCCGCAGCGCGGCGATGGGGAGTTCGTCAAGACTGCCGCCGGGATGCAGGATCGCGCTTTCCGCCCCATAATGGGCAAGCGCCCAGGCCGCCCCGGCGGTCGGTGCAATGGCAAACCGCGCGATCAGCCCGCGCGCGGCGAGCAGGGCTCGGGCATCGGCCAGCAGGGCTGCTTCGCCGCCGAACAGATGGCCCACGCCGGTGACATCGACGATCAGGCCATCGGGCGGATCAAGCGCCGACCACGGCCCCCAGCGCTGCGCCCACAGTGCCAGCTTTTCAAGGA
>JANLSP010000216.1:0-3145 GCA_031362485.1 Novosphingobium sp. | reverse complement strand
GAGCCGGATCCTTTCTGCCGCAAGTTCCGCAGCCTGGCTGATGACCACCCCGCCGCGGCTGTGGCCGACCAGAATGACCGGCTCAGGCGAAGCTGCCACCACGTCGGCGACGGCTCTCGCCCAGGCAGCGAAATCGACCTCGGCGAGCGGTGTCTTGTCTGCCCCCATTCCCGGCAGCTCGGCAGCAACGGCCCGGTGCCCGCGCGCTTCGAGCAGGGGAATGACATATTCCCAGCACCATGCGCCATGCCAGGCCCCTGCCACCAGAACGAAACTGGCCATTGCTCCGTCCCCCTAAAACTGCATGCCCACGCCGCCGGCGTGGGGAAATGCGGCACCGGTAACGTAGCCTGCGTCATCCGATGCGAGGTAGACAAACATTTTGGCGATCTCGTCGGGCCGGCTGGTGCGCCCAAGCGCGCTCAGGCCCGCGATTTTCTGCTCGGCATCTTCGGCCGAAGCATACATGCCGGCCTCGGCATACCTGCGAAACGCGCTCTGCAACAACGGCGTTACTATCGGGCCGGGGTGTATGGAATTGACCCTGATGGCCAGAGGGCCGAGTTCCATCGATGTGCACATCGTCAGCATACGCAAGGCCGATTTGGAACAATGGTAGGCAATGTTCGAGGCATTGGGCATGTAAGCCGCCATCGACGAGACATTGATGATCGCGCCCGTGCCGCTGCGCGCCTGCGCGCGCTCGGCAATCGCCGGTGCGCAAATCTTGGTGCCCAGGAACGCCCCATAGAGATTGATGTCCATGGTTTGACGGAAATCCTCCAGCGACAGCGTCGCGCTGGTTCCCGATTTGCCAACGCCAGCGTTGTTGACCAGCACGTCGAGCCCACCAAAGCGTTCCAGCGCAATGTCGAGGACGCGGGTCCAATCCTCGATCGAGGCGACATCGTGTTTAGCAAAAACAAACCGGTCAGATCCGAACTGATCGACCAGCACGCGTGCCTGATCTTCACGCACGTCGCTCCCCACGACGCAAGCACCCTCATCGAGGAAAGCAGCGCAGACTGCCTGTCCGATATTGCCCGGTCGGCCCGTTCCGGTGACAATCGCAATGCGGCCTTCGAGCTTCGGAAAAAAAGATCCCTTCCAACGAGATGCAAACTCATCGGTCTCCCGCTTTCCCGGTGAGACATGCACGGCGACTCACTGCGTGAGGCTCTCCCGTGGGGAAAGGTTGGATCGTTTGTTGATAATCTGTCAACTTTTTTCGCCTGGCGCATAAGCACGAGGTGTCCTCTTTCGCATCCGGTGTCATTTCGGGCGCCAGTGATACCCGGAGAACGACATTGCGATATCCAATTGCATGTCCTATCAGCGACACCGGGAACTTGAATGGATATCAACTTTACCGGCATTGCTGCCCGTCGAAGTTGATGTCTGGTATTAGTGGAAGTGGGACCATGGAGTACCAAATTGCTAGCAATCCCGTCGGTATCGCGCCTGCGAAGTCAGCGAGCAGAAACGGGTCGGCCAAGAATGCCGCCTTGCTCGGGCGCAAGGGCCAGGCGACCAAGCGGAGCCTGATGGATGCCGCCCTGCGGTTGCTCGATATTACATCCCCGATCAGCCTGACTGCCGCGTCGATCAGCAAGGAAGCCGGCACTTCGCCCGCCACGTTCTATGTCTATTTCGACAATGTCGAAGATATTCTGTGGGCACTGTGCAGCGAGATCAGCAACGAAACCTCCGATCTGTTTGTCCATGACCGGTTCCTGCGCGATGATGATCGCCTGGAGCAGGACGCGCTCGATTTCGTTCATGGCTATTGCGATATCTGGTCCAAAGACGGGATGCTACTGCTCTACCGCAATATGGAATCGGACCGGGGCAACCGGCGTTTCTATCAGCTGGTGCTCAAAATCGCCTTGCCAATCCTGCAAGGCCTGACTGATCG
The DNA here is from genome assembly GCA_031362485.1 of Novosphingobium sp. GTDB lineage: Bacteria > Pseudomonadota > Alphaproteobacteria > Sphingomonadales > Sphingomonadaceae > Novosphingobium. The sequence goes on along the minus strand of JANLSP010000216.1, from coordinate 1,230 downwards.
CATAGTGGCAGCCGCCCCTGCGGGTCAGCCGATCAGCCGCAGCGATGCTAACGCGGAAGCCGTGGTGTTCATCAGTGCAATCGACCGGATTGCCGCCGCGCTGCACTTATGGCCGGACGACAGCCTTTCGGCCGACACGCTGCTGCGCGCCGAGGCCCGCGTTCTGGTGCGGATGCTGCGCCGAACCTAGGTTTTGTCGGACCGCACCAGCGGTTCGGGGCCAAGATTGTCGTCGGCGTGGCTGTCGATCATGAATCGGCGCAGCACCCGGTGAAAATTGCTGATGGCTCTTTCCTGCACCGGGCTGGGCCGCGCCCCGCGGAAGCCGCGAGAACGCATGCCCTTCTGGATCTTGGGCATGTTTTCCAGATCCTGCCGGTAGATCAGCAGCCAGTCCGCTGCCTTCCAGTCGGGAATGTACTCGCGGTTGAGGGGCGGTTCCCTGCCGGGGGCGAAGCGTTCCAGCGACCAGATGTCGAAAATGCAGCTTTCATGGTCATCGCCATTGGGCCGCATCCGGTACCACAGCACCGACTCGGGCGAATGGAGGAAAATGGTGTTGGGAAAGACGTGCCAGTCGAAGCCTGATTCGGCGACATATTCGGGCGTCAGCCCCTCGGGCCAGCCCGAGCCTTCAGCTTCGGCTGCCTCGCGGATAAACCCTCCCCACTTGGTCAGCACTTCCATTGGCTCGGCGTCGGCGGAGACTTCCTCGCGAAGCCGCTGGGTGGCGTGATAGGCCCGTTCGGGCTGGAGCGCCTGAAGCGTGTCCTTGAACTGCTCGGCATACTCTAGCACCAGCCGCCGGTAATCCGGCTCCTCCTTGGGCGGCAGGCGGGGAGAGCGTCCGAGCGGTACACCCGAACCTGAATCGTAAGAAATCCAGCCGTGCCGCCCCATGCCCCGGCTGGACGAATAGTCGTCGGTATAAGGCAGCATCTGCGCGTGCGTTGTCTGCACGTGGTAAAATTCGGTGAAGGCCTCGCAGACCGTCTTCCAGTTCGCCGCGACAATCGTCGTCTTGTACCAGGCGAAGCGCAGCTTCTCGAATTCGTATTTCTCGCAGCGCGACGCCATCGGCTCAAGAAAGTCGGCGAATGGCTGGCAGTCCGGGTCCATGTTGATCCATACCCAGCCGCCCCAAATGCCGACCTGCACCGGCGTCAGATCGGCATCGCCGTCCTTCAGGCAGGTGCCCCAGTCGTCGCGGTCGATCACTTTGAGCGAAGT
>JANLSP010000190.1:0-7351 GCA_031362485.1 Novosphingobium sp. | reverse complement strand
GCCGCGCCGACGCACTGGTGGTCAAGCCCGCAGCCGGCGCGCTGCCGACCAACCTCACCGTCATCACCGACCAGCGCAGCTACTCATTTTCGCTCAGCGAGGAAGGCCTCGCGCGGCGCTATCAGCCCTATGTGCTCAACTTCGTCTATCCGACGGTCCCACAGGGGCCCGAAGCGGCCGCGACGGAGACCGGGGCGCGCTATGAGCTGAAAGGCGACCGCGAGATCTGGCCCGAAAGCATTTTCGACGACGGCGAGTTCACCTCGCTGCGCTGGTCGGAGGAGGCCACTCTGCCTGCGGTCTATCGCGCGGACGCCAAAGGCAATCTCGCTTTGGTCAACGGGCTGATGCGCGAGGGCATCTTCGTGCTCGAGGGCGTGCCCGACCGGCTGGTGTTCATCCACGGCAAGTCGCGCGCCAGCGCGGCACGGATCGAGCGAGGCACGCCATGAACGACGAAGCCCGCGAGTTGCAGCCGCAGATTGAATTGCCGCGCGAGGGAGCGCCGATGCCCTTGTTGATTGGCATCGCGTTGCTGCTGGGGCTCGGCTTGTTTCTCTATCTCGATGCCAATCGCCGCGCGATGATCGGTGACATTGATGCTGCGGGCACCAGCGCCTCGGCCAGCCGCCTGCCCGCCCCGCCACCCGATCTGCTGATACCGCCAGTGCTGCCCGAGCAGCCACCGGCAAGGGCCGTTGTCTATGATCCCGGCCCAACGCGCGCCGCCCCGCCACCCGCGCCCCAGCCAGTTGCCATGCAGCGTGCACCGGCTCCCATGCCGAGCGCCACAGCCGTTCCCCCGCGCCAGCGCGGCAACGAACCCTCACTGGTTGTCGATCTGACCGCGGGCAACGGCGCGGCGATCAATGCAGCCGCAGGCGCCGCCGGTGTGGCTGATGCCGGCGACGATGCCGTGCGCGCCACGATCATCCGCAACCGCGGCTCGATCATCCCGCAAGGCGCGATCATCGCGGCGACGCTGGAAACCCCGCTCGATTCCGACCGCCCGGGGCTTGCCCGCGCGATCACCTCGCAAGACGTGCGCAGTTTCGACGGCACCCGCGTGCTGATCCCGCGCGGCAGCCGGCTGATCGGAGAATTCAAGGCCGATACCAGCGCCGGCCTGCGCCGCGTGCTGGTGACCTGGAACCGGCTGATCCGGCCCGATGGCGTTGCCATCCGCATCGGCTCACCGGTGACCGATGCGATGGGCGGCGCGGGGGTTCCCGGGCGAGTCAACACCCATTTCTGGGAGCGGTTTTCCAGCGCGGTGCTGCAGTCGGCGCTGACCATCGGGGTAAACCTGGCATCCGTGCCGCGTGACAGCGGGGCGGTCTATGTCGGGCTGCCTGCCGCCGCCGCACAGGTCGGCCAGAGCCTGGCACCACAGACCCAGCGCCCGCCGACGGTCAAGGTTCGCGAAGGCGCGCAGATTGCCGTGCTGGTCGCACGCGATCTCGATTTCGGCGGCACGCCGGCGGTTCGATGACCGCTGCGGTCCATACCCCACTGCGTTTCGTCGACGCCTACCTCGCTCCGCTGCTGCCGGTCCTGGCGCGCGCCGAAGTTACAGACGTTTTCATCAACCGGCCCGGCGAAGTGTGGATCGAGACAATGACAGGCGGCATGGAGCGCCACGCCATGCCCGAGCTTGACGAAGTGCGGCTGTGGCAGCTTGCCCGTCAGATCGCCAGCCTCAGCCATCAGGGCATCAGCCGCGAATATCCCCTGCTCTCGGCCACGCTGCCCGACGGCGCGCGCGTGCAGATTGTCGCCCCGCCGGCAACCCGCGGGCACCTCGCCATGGCAATCCGCAAACATGTCGTGCCTGACCTCACTTTGGCTGACTATCTTGCCGAAGGCGCCTTTGCGCCAACCCGGTTTTCGCGCGGGCGCAGCGAACTCAGGGCGGTCGATACACCCGATGGCGACGATCCGGCGGCGCTTGCCGCTTTCCTGGCAGGCCTGGTCAAGGCGCGGCGCAACGTGCTGATTTCAGGTGGTACTTCCACCGGCAAGACCACCTTCCTCAACGCGCTGATCAAGGAAATCCCGGCCGAGGAGCGCCTCGTCCTGATCGAGGATACTGCCGAAGTCATGCTGCCCCACGCCAATGCCGCAACGCTGCTGGCGGTCAAAGGCGCGCTCGGCGAGGCGCAAGTCAATGCGGATGACCTGTTGCAAGCGGCGCTGCGCATGCGGCCTGACCGGATCATTCTGGGCGAATTGCGCGGCACCGAAGCCTATACCTTCCTGCGCGCAATCAACACCGGCCATCCCGGCTCGCTGTCAACGATCCATGCCGACAGCCCGGAAGGAGCGATTGAACAGCTGGCGCTGATCGTGCTGCAAGCCGGCACCCGCCTCAGCCGTGAGGACATTGTCCACTATGCCACCGGCACGATCGACGCTATTGTCCAGCTGGACCGGCGTGATGGCCACCGCCAGATTTCACGGATCATGCTGACACGAATCTGACTTGAACCCGGGGATGGGGGGAAAGCCCGCAACTCCCCATTGCAAGCCGCGTGGCAAAGGCTATCATCCGTAATTCGCAACAGCCTTTCGTTGTCGGTTACCACGAAACGAAAGGCCGCATTCAGGTCGCGCGGATGACAAGCAGCCAGGTGTCATCATGCTGAAAGGTGGGGGATCCATGACCGAAGCAATTATGCTGGACCAGACAAAGCCCGCTGAGGCCGAGCCCGAGCTGCTTGACCTTCTCCCTGCCAATCAGCGCGGGTCGATCACCCGCCAGGCGCTCGCCGCCAGCCTCGCCTCTGCCTCCGCGCTGGCGCTGGCGGCTTGCGGCGATGGCGGTTCGGGCGGCGGCGGAACGCCCACGCCATCCCCCGCGCCCACGCCGACCCCTACCGTTGCGGCACTGACCCAGACGCAGGCCTCACGCTTTCTCAGCCAGGCCGCAATCGGCTATGGCAAGGCAGATGTGACCTCTCTGGCCTCGTCCAGCTTCAGCGCCTGGATTACCAGCCAGATGGCCCTGCCCCGCCCGCAGAAGTTCTGGGATTTCCTGATTGCGGGCAGTTATGATGCCGCCGCCAATGTGAACACCAACAACGGCTTCGATCCGATGATGTGGTCGCAGCTCATCGGCAGCAACGATCTGCTGCGCCAGCGAGTCGGTCTGTCGCTGCTCAACATGTGGGTGACTTCGATCGACGGTTTCGGCGCGCCGTGGGAGCCGTTCATCATGGCGGCCTATCTGGATGTGCTGTGGGATAATGCCTTCGGCAATTACCGTGACATCATGGAAGGCGTCTCGACCAGCGTCGCGATGAGCTATTTCCTGACTTTCCTGGGCAACACCCGGGCCAACACGACGACCGGTTCGATCCCGGACGAAAACTATGCGCGCGAGCTGATGCAGCTGTTCACCATCGGTTTGAACCAGCTCAACATGGATGGCACACTCGCTGGCGGCACGGCCACTCCGACCTACACGCAGGACGACGTCGCCCAGCATGCCCGCGTCTGGACCGGCTACACTTTCGCCAACAATGACAACACCACGCCGGCGCGGATGCGGCTGCCGCTGGTGATCAACAACAACCACGAGACGGGCGCGATCAATTTCCTCGGCATTTCGATCCCCGCCGGTCACGATGGCGCTACCGCGCGGCGCATGGCGCTCGACGGATTATTCGCCAATGCCAACCTGCCGCCATTCGTCTCGAAGCAGTTGATCCAGCACATGGTGACGAGCAATCCCTCGCCGGCCTATGTAAGCCGGGTCGCCAATGTCTTCGCCAACAACGGCAGCGGGGTGCGCGGTGACATGAAGGCAGTGGTCCGCGCGATCCTGACCGATAGCGAAGCGCGCGACGACAGCCAGGTCTCGAGCGCCACTTTCGGAAAATTGCGCGAGCCCGTCGTCCGTCTGGTACAATGGGCCAAGGCCTTCAATGTTACTTCGCCGACCAACACCTGGCCATTCGGCAATACCGGCTCTTCGGCCAATCGGCTGGCGCAGAGCCCGGGCCGCGCGCCCTCGGTGTTCAACTGGTTCCGCCCCGGCTACATTCCGCCAGGCACGGCAATCGCCACCAAGAACCTCGTCGCGCCCGAGTTCCAGCTCGCCAACGAGCCCTCGGTGATCGCCTATGTCAATTACATGCAGACGCTGATTGCCAGTGGCGCGGGCGAAGCGCGGCCCAATTATGACGCGCTGACGCCGCTCGCCACTGACAGCGCAGCTCTGCTCGCCGAGCTCAACCTGGTGCTTGCCGCAAACCAGATCGGCGCGACCACGATTGGTCAGATGAAGACTGCGCTTGATACCATTTCGACAGCGACCAACGCCGGGATCACCAGCCGCATCCAGGCGGCGGTGCTCCTGGTGATGGCCTCGCCCGAATATCTCGTGCAGCGTTGAAGAAGGGGCAACGGACATGACCATGGACCAATCCCGCCGCGCTTTCATCAAACGCGCTTCCGCCCTTTCGATCGCGGGCTCGGCGACGCCGTTCGTGATGAACCTCGCCGCGATGGGCGAAGCCGCCGCTGCCACGGCGACTGACTACAAGGCGCTGGTCTGCGTCTTCCTCTATGGCGGCAACGACTATGCCAACACCCTGCCGCCCTATGACAATACGCGCCATGCCTTCTACACCTCGCAGCGCTCCGGCTTTGCGCTGAGCCAGGCCGCGCTTGCCCCCACTTTGCTCAACCCAACCACCGCATTGCCGGGCGGCGCGCAGTATGCGCTGGCGCCGGGCCTTGCTCCGTTGCTGCCGATATTCAATGCCGGCCGCATGGCGGTGATGCTCAATGTCGGAACGCTGGTGCAGCCCACCACCAAGGCGCAATATACCGCGCGCTCGGTCGCCCTTCCACCCAAGCTTCTCAGCCACAACGATCAGCAGAGCTACTGGCAGGCAAGCTCACCCGAAGGCGCGGCGACCGGCTGGGGCGGGCGCATTGGCGATCTGCTGCAATCGGGCAACGGCAATTCCACGCTCACCTGCATCAACCCCTCGGGCAATGCCGTGTTCCTCACCGGCCGCGCGGCGGTGCAGTATTCAGTCTCGACCACCGGACCGATCGCGCTCACTGCGCGCAACAGCCTCAATGGCTCGGCCGCGGCCGCGACGATGCTGCGCCAGCTGATCGCCAATGCGGGCGGCACACACGATTTCCAGGTCGCGCATGGCGCCATCGGCCAGCGCGCGCTCAGTCTCTATGACCTCGTCTCGAACTCGCTCGCCGTCGCCCCGGCGACGACCACGCCCTTCCCCGCCGCCGCCGATCCCTCCAGCTCGCTCGGTGCGCAGCTACAAATGGTGGCAAAACTGATCTCGGTCAGCCAGGAATTGGGCGCCAGGCGCCAGGTGTTCTTTGTCTCCACCGGCCGGTTTGACACCCACGACGGCCTCGGCGCGCTCCACCCCTTGCTGATGCAGAACGTCGGCAACGCGGTGCGCGCCTTCTATGACACCACTGTTGAGCTCGGCATTGCCAACCGTGTGACCACCTTCACCGGATCGGACTTCGGCCGCGCGATGACCGCCAACAATGACGGCGCTGATCATGGCTGGGGTAGTATGCATTTCGCTCTGGGCGGCGCAGTCAATGGCCGGCGCTTCTACGGCACCAACCCCACGCTCGCGTCGAACGGCCCCGACGACATCGGCCAGGGCCGTCTGATTCCAACCATGTCGGTCGACCAGTATGGCGCCACGCTGGCCAGCTGGTTCGGTGTCGGCGCGGGTGATCTTGCCACCGTGTTCCCCAATATCAACAACTACGCAGGCTCCACGCTGGGGACCAATTTGGGCTTTGTATGAGGGCAAGTGGCTTTCGGCTGAGGCACAACTCCGCCTTCGCATTGGGAGCGTGATTGCAATCACGTCGCTTTCAAATGCCAGTCCATCCAGCAGCCGACATGCCTGGTCCAGCGCGAAAATCGGGCTTTCGCATCGGCTGGCGGGGCTTTAGACAGCGCTCCGCATGCTCACCAGATCACCGATTCCCTGGCCCGGTCTGGGCATTGCAACTGCCACGGCTGTCGGCATGGCGCTGGCCGGCGTGTCGGGCTGGCTGGTTCTGGGCACACTGCTGCTGTGGACGGGCTCGCTGTGGCTGTCACGGCCCGAAGCCCCCCTGAGCGAGCCCAAGGCTGACCGGGCGGCCGTGAGCCGCGATGTCATGCGCGACATGATCGAGCCGCTGGGGATCGCACTGGTAATTTTCGACCGTGACCGCGTTTTTGCTGCCAATGCCTCGGCGCGGGCGGCGCTGGGGGCACACATCGTCGGTCAGGATGGCCGGATTGCCTTGCGCCATCCCGATGCTGTCCGCCTGCTGACGATGGGCGACGGGGCCACGGTGATCCTGCGCGGGCTTAGCAGCGCACGCAGCCTGTGGCAGCTCTCGCGCCGCCATATCGATGCACGTTACTGGCTGGTCGAACTGATCGACCGCACTGTCGAGGCCGATATCGGCCGCGCCCACACAGATTTCGTCGCCAATGCCAGCCATGAACTGCGCACCCCGCTGGCCACGGTGATCGGCTATGTCGAAACGCTGGCAGACGCACCCGACGGGCTCGACAAGGAGATGATTGCCCGTTTCCACGAGACCGTCCTGCGAGAGGCGCGGCGCATGGAAAGCCTCGTTTCCGATCTGATGTCACTTTCGCAGCTTGAGGCGGAAAAGCACGATGTGCCGACCGATCCGGTCGAGCTTGGCTCGCTGGCGGCAAGAGTGGTGGGCGAATTTGCCGGACGGGACCGGGCCGACAGGCTGTTGCTCGAAAGACCCGAAGAGCAAATTTCAGTGGCCGGGGATGCCAGCCAGTTGGAGCAATTGCTGCGCAACCTGATCGACAATGCGCTGAAATATGGCGAGTCCGCATCGCCAGTGACCATCTCGCTGACAGCTGAGAACGAGGACACTGCCCGCCTTGCTGTGGCCGACCAGGGTCAGGGCATTGCGGCGGAACACTTGCCGCATCTCACCCGCCGATTTTACCGCACCGATCCAGGCCGCAGCCGCGCCGCCGGTGGCACGGGCCTCGGCCTCGCCATCGTCAAGCACATTGTCGAGCGCCACCGCGGCAAACTGGATATCGAAAGCGAGCCCGGACACGGTGCCAGCTTCATTGTCCGGCTGCCGTTACTGGCAGAGGCCGCGCCGGTCTCGGCTTGAGCGCCAAGGCGAATGACCCGTTTTGCCCTGATCCTGGAATTCGACGGAACCCCGTTCATGGGCCTCCAGCGTCAGGCACATGACCCTACGGTGCAGCAAGCGGTGGAAGAGGCGGTTTTCGCGGTGACTGGCGAACCGGCGACACTGCACGCAGCCGGGCGCACCGACGCGGGCGTGCATG
>JANLSP010000172.1:0-4439 GCA_031362485.1 Novosphingobium sp. | reverse complement strand
CCGCCGGTCAGCACCACGGTCTTGCCGCGATAGCCCAGGCCATCGAGATCGCTGCGGCTCATCAAATTCCTCTCCATTTCGCGCAGCTTGAAAGCATGCAGGCGGCGCGGTCAAGATCTGCGCACTAATCCACCACTTTGCGCGCGATGAGATCGCCAAGTTCCGCTTCACCCAACCCGAGAACCTCGCGGTAGACATAATCGTTGTGCTCGCCCAGCAAGGGCGCGCCGTTGGTAACGCTCGCCATGTCCGGCTCCATCCGCCAGCTCGGTCCGATGATCGGGCGCGAGCCGTTGCTGTGGTCGGTGACCATGCGGAACGCGCTGCGTGCCCATAAGTAATCGTCACTGCACAGGTCGATCGAGCTTTGGCTGCGGCAGGCGGGAACGCCGGCGCGACGAAGTTGGTCGGCCAGTGCGCCAGCGTCATGGTGCGCGGTCAGTGCGCCCAGTTCGGCGTCGAGCGAATGGCGATTGGTGAGCCGCAGCGGGAGACTGGCGAAACGCGGATCATCTGCCATGCCCAGCACGCCACACAGCGCCGCCCAATCGGCATCTCCGGCGCAGGCAATGCTGATCCATTCCTGATCCGCGCAAGGATAAGCGCCGTGCGGGGCAATCTCGGGATGGAAATTGCCGTCCGATTGCGGCACGTCGCCGGTCAAGCTGTAGGCAAACAGGCTGTCGCCGACCAGGCTGGTCATCGATTCGACCGCCGAATGGTCAATGAACTGGCCTTCGCCAGTGCTTTCGCGATGATGCAGCGCGGCGACGCAGGCGAGAGCCGCCAACGCGCCGACGGTGGAATCGCCATAGCGGATGTTCATCCCCTCGGGGGTCTCGCCTTCATAGCCGACCAGGTTGGTCAGGCCCGAAAGCGCGGCGAAGCATGGCGCATAGCCGGTCTGATAACCCAGCGGGCCATCGTTGCCCCACATCTTGATCGAGCACTGGATGAGGTCGGGCTTGATCTTCTTCAGATCCTCATAGCTGAGCTTCGAGCGCTCAATCGCGCCGGGGCGGATGTTGTCGATAAAGATATCTGCCTCGGCGATCATCTTGCGGACAAGGTCCAGTCCCTCGGCAGTCTTCATGTTGACCTGAACCGAGAGGATTTCCTGATTGATCGACAGGAAATAGGGCGCGGAATTGATGTCCACTCCGCCATAGGCGCGCATCTCGTCGAGGTTCGACATCGATTCGATCTTGATCACTTCTGCGCCGAGATGGGCCAGCAGCTTGCCGGCATAGGGCCCGGCCCAGACCTTGGTGAGTTCGACGACGCGGACGCCCGCCAAAGGGCCGCCACGGTTGGGAAGCGGCATCAGACGCCTCCCGCTTCGCTGTTGTGCGCGCCCAGCGCCGGCGCGGGGCTGGTCAGCCGCACAGGCGAGGCGCTCATGCGATAGGGGACCGTCGGATAGGCAAGGCCATCCAGCTGCTGGAAAAAGCCGCGGTGGATCAGTTGCTCGTTTTTCGGCAGGTCGGCAGCCGTGTTGATCGGGACCATGGCCAGCCCGGCCTTCTGCGCGGCCTCGGTGATTGCGAGCTTTTCCTGAGCCGCGATCCACGGGCGGAAATTGTCGCGGAACTGTGCGACCCGGTCTGCTGTGCAGTGAAATTCGAGCCAGTCGGGCTCGAATTCGCCGACCCATGCCGGATCGCCCATCAGCGCGGATAGCGCCGTCCAGTGGGCTTTGGTGGTCATGAACAGATAGACGTGGCCGTCCTTGCAGGCAAAGCAAGTGGCAGGGCCGCCCATGTCGTAGGCCGTGCGTTCGCGGCTGGGCTCAAGATCGCCGGCGAGCAGCCGGTCGAGCACGCTGTCGATGCGGTTCATCTGCACTTCGACTTCGGAGATGTCGATGAACTGGCCGGCAGATGTGCGCCGTTGGCGATGGAGCGAGGCGAGCACGCAAAGCGCCGCGTCGATTGCGGCCTCATGGTGGGGCAGGAAGCGGCCCGCACCCTTGAGCGGCGGCTTGTCGGCCTTGGCTTCGCTCGGGCTATGATAGGCCCATCCGCCCGCGTTGATCACGTTGATTGGCTGGGCGTTCTGCCACTCGCGCGGTGCGCCCTGGCCGAAGGGGGTGATGATGCAGTGGACGAGGTGCGGATGGGCGCTGGCAACAGCGGCCGAAGTCAGGCCATGCCCTTCGCCCCAGGCCTCGTCGTGGTCGTCGATCAGCGCATGGGCGCGCTCCAGCAGCTTATCGAGCGTGACGCGATCGGCGGGGTTATGCAGATCGAGCACCACCGATTTCTTGTTTGTGTTGAAATAGCCGAAAACAGCGCTCTGGCCATCTTTCAGCGGCCCCATGCGGCGCGTCGGCGCGCCGCCGGGACGCTCGATCTTGATCACTTCTGCGCCGAAGTCGGCAATCAGCTTGCCGGTCTGCTCGCCCGCCACGCGTTCGGAAATCTCGATGACGGTCAGTCCCGCCAGCGCACCGCTCATCTCCGGTTTCCTCTCGGCAGCATCGCTTCAACCCAGTTTGACGATGGATAATGTGGGGGGAAAGCAGTTGCAGCATCCAATCGCGCTATTTCCCCAGCGCTCAGCACAACATCGCCCGCGCGGAGATTATCGGCAAGCTGATGCTCCTTGGTCGTGCCGATCAGAACGGTATCGACGCAGTCGCGCGCCAGCAGCCAGGCAATGGCCAGTTGCGCCAGCGAACAGCCCTTCTCAGCGGCGATTTCGCGGAGCAAGGGCAGGAGTGCGAAAGCCTGTGTCCGATCGAAGCGCAGCCAGTCGGTTTTGGCAAAGCGGTTGTCGTCTTGCGCCATGTCTTCGGCGCTGTAGCCTCCGGCGAGGAAGCCATAGGCAAGCGGGCTCCACACGCTCATGCCCAGGCCGAACTGGCGCATCATGGCGAGCGTATCGCGCTCCACATCGCGGCCAAGCAAGGAATAATACATTTGCCCGTGGGTAAACTCGGCCCAGCCATTGGCCCGCTGCATCGAGACCGCCGTGGCTGCGAGCCAGGCTGGCCAGTTGGAATAGCCGATGGCACGCGCCTTGCCTGCGCGGACTACTTCGTCGAAGGCGGCGAGCGTCTCCTCAAGCGGCACTTCAAGGCCAACCCGGTGGGCAATGTAGAGATCGACGTGGCTGGTGCCGAGCCGCGCGAGGCTGGCGTCGATCGAGCGCAGGATATGGGCGCGCGAAAGGCCCGCATCGCTCGGACTGCCGGCGCCGCGATTGCCGACTTTGGTGGAGAGCACGATTTGGCCCCGGTGCGGCTTCAGGGCCGCGCCGAGCAACTCCTCTGACTGACCGCCGGCATAAACGTCGGCGGTGTCAAAATAGGTGATTCCGCCGTCAATCGCCTGCTCCACCAGCCGCGCGGCGACTTGCGGCCCGGCCTTGTAGAACCCGGGCAGCGAAGTGTCGCCGCTGGTGAAAGTCGATGCCCCGAAGGCCAGCCGCGAAACGGTCAGCTCCGACGAGCCGAGCTGCGTGTACTGCATCGCCTCAGGGCTGCGCCCGGCCCTTGTAGCTTAACCGCCAATCGGCCGGGAAACGCATGTCGTTGTCCTTGACCGAGTTCGCCAGGCCCTTTTCCATCACGTCGTCACCAAGCCCCATGTCAGGAGCGCCCGGATCGTCGGCCATCATCGGCTTCATGCCTTCGAGGAATCCGGTGATCAGGCTGCCCATGTATTCGCCGCGATGCTGCTTGTAGATTTCGAAAAAGGTCTTCTGCGCCACGACGGTGTCGCTGGGCCGGGTGATTGAGCAAGCATGTGCGTATTTTGCGGTGGTTGCTTCCAGTTCATCGCGGGGCACGACGGCGTTCAGGAAGTTGCAGTCATACATCTGCTGCGCGGTGAACGGCCGTCCGGTGAAGACCATTTCCATGAACTTGCGCACGCCCATCAGTTCAGCCCACTGCCACATGCGCGGCCCCCAGCCGACATAGCGGAAGGCGGCGTGGCCAAAGAGGGCTTCTTCGGACGAGACCACGATATCGGCATCGCCAGCCAGATAGAAGTGCCAGCCATAGACATAGCCCTTGCACTCGAGGATCGAGATTTTCTTGAAGTTCTGCAGCGAGCGGCAGCCGAAACTGTCATCGGCATAGAGGTTGGTGATCGAACCGAGGAAGCGGTAGGAGCCTGGCGGCGGATAAGCCACGCTGCCGTCTTCCTCGATCTTGAATTCGTTCAGCAGCGAGGTCCCTGGCTGCGGATTGAGCATGCCGTCCTGTTCCTCCAGGTCTGCGCCTGACCCCAGATGCTTGCCTTCGCCGCGAATGATCAGAACCTTGACGTCGTCGTCAATATTGGCGCGGTGGACGAGATCGGCAAAGCGCAGCCGCCCGGCGATCGTCGGCGCGTTGAGCGCGTCAGGGCGATTGAGCGTGATCGTGGCGATCTTGGTCTTCGGGTCCTTTTCATAAAGGACCAGTTCTTCCGGCGGCGGGCGGTTAAGGG
>JANLSP010000121.1:0-3222 GCA_031362485.1 Novosphingobium sp. | reverse complement strand
AACACACTCAGCGCCAGCGCGGCGGGAAGCAGGATCAGCAGCTTGTTGCGCAGCGAACCCTTGGCGATCTGCCAGATGATCGGCAGCTCGCGGTCGGGGGTGAACTCGGTGACATAGCTCGGCGTCACCGCAGCATCGTCGATGACTACGCCCGCCGCCTTGGTCCCCGCCTTGGCTGCTGCCGCACCGACATCGTCAAGCGAAGCCGCCGCCACTTTGGCGATGACAGAAATATCGTCGAGCAGGGCAACCAGGCCGGATGGCATATGCGTTCGGTTCCTTAATCAATCCGGGCAGGATCGCCGCCCGGCCTTGTCCATATCACTGCGAAGTTCGATTGCCAGACCTCATGCCCCGCTCCTCGGCCCGACCAGCTCGATGTGGTGGCCTTCGGGATCGGCAATGATCGCCGCGCGCACGCCGTGTTCGGGCCTGTCCTGCCCGGCGCGCACGACAGAGCCGCCATGCCCCACGCAGGTCGCGCAAGTGGCATCGACATCGACATCGCTGAAGGTCAGCCAGGCCTCGCCGGGGTAGGTGGGCCGCGGCGGGGCGGGCAGCTCGACGAAGCGGCTGAGGATCAGCACATGGCTGCTCATATCGCCGCTGGGCGAAAGCCATACCTGATGCTGGCGCACCTCTTCCTCGCCGCCCTCATTGCGGCTGACGACCTGCAGCCCCATTGCGCCATAAAACGCTTCACACAGCGACAGATCGCCGACGACAAGCTTGGTGAAACGCATGGCGATGGGCATTGGCCGGGCTCCTTCTGACTAACGGGACGAGAGTTCAGCAAAACCGGAATATTGGCAAGGCTTGCAAAGACAGGCGATTGGCGGGCATGAGCGCAGCGCCTTGACCGCATGGGGCGGCAAATCGTGGGGGACAGGCTTTTGGCCACGCCGGCAAGATATCGCGCGGACCTCGATGGACTGCGCGCGGTCGCGGTCGCGCTGGTCATTGCCTACCATTTTCTGCCTGCCGCCGTGCCCGCCGGATTTGTCGGTGTCGATGCATTCTTTGTCATCTCCGGCTTTGTCGTGACGCGATCGATCCTGCATGCCGAAACGGGCAACCTGTCAAAAGACCTGATTGGCTTCTGGCGCCGCCGGTTCTTGCGCATCTTTCCGCCACTGGCCCTGATGGTCGGCATTGTCGCAGTGATAGCGCAGTTCATTTTTCCGCCCTTTCCGCTGGCATCTTCCAATCCCAATGCGCGAACAGCGGTTGCGGCCCTGTTCGGGCTCAGTAATCTTTACCTGAACCGGATCGGGCTCGATTACGTCGCCTCGAGCGATACCAATCTCTTTCTGCATACCTGGTCGCTCGGAGTCGAAGAACAGTTCTATGTCGCGTTCGCGCTGATCTTCATAGTCTTGCTGCCGGCCTTGAAAGCTTCGCGGTACAGATTCGCCATAGTCGCCGCACTTGCCGCAGTCTCCCTGCTGCTCTGCATCATGGCGGCGCAGACCAAACCGGACGCGGCATACTATTTCCTGCAATACAGGTTTTGGGAGATTGCGATGGGCTCGCTCTTGGCGCTTCGCCGGCTAGCCCCCCTTCCTCGCAGCGCTGGATGGATCGCGGCTGCGGTGCTGGCCCTGAGCTCGCTGTACGTTTCGACAGACGGCTTTCCGCTGGCCAACCTGCTGGTGGCCACCAGCGCGACGGCTCTGTTGATCTGGAGTGGAGAGAGCCGCCCGCTGGCGGTGTTGACGACGCGGCCCTTCGTGCAGACCGGGCTGATCTCCTACGCGCTTTATTTGTGGCACTGGCCTTTTGCCGTGTTCACCAAATTCACCATCGGCACCGGCATTGCCAGCATAGCTGTGGCGCTGGTGGCAACCGTGCTGGCCGCCTTTGCCTCTTATCATCTTGTCGAGAAGCGCTGGCGTGGGCGCGGCAATGTTATCACGGCGGGCGCATTCGTTGCGCTGTTTGGCGGTCTCGCCGTCGCCATGGCGGGCTTCGCCACTGTGCAACCCGGCCAGCTGTTTACCGGCAGCAAGCAGAACTGGGAGCACGAGTGGCGCCGGGGCGACGGTTATGCCTATGGCGGCGTGATCACGGTGCAATGCATGCTGGATGACGGCAGCGCCGTGCCCAGGCAGATCCCGGCATCCTGCGCAGTGCCCGGACCGCGCCAGATCATTGTACTGGGCGACAGCCAGGCGCAGGCGGCCTGGGGCATGTTCGATGACGCGGCGCGGTCGGGCGCGATCGGCTTTTCCAGCCTGGTTCACAGCGGCTGCGGCTTGCAGGACCGCGGGCGGCCCGTTGCGGCTTCATGCCAGCTATATTGGGACTCCGCCCCGGCGCTGGTCCGTCAGGCAAGCCGGCCCGGCGATGTCGTGTTCGTCGCCACAGCCTGGGATGCCGCAATTGGCCTTGAGCCGCTGACCCTCCGGCGGCTGCGCGCGATTGATGCCGCTGCCCGGGCAAAGGGCGCAACGCTGATCGTGCAGAGCGCCCTGCCGGCTTTCAAACGCCCCGGCTTCCTGTGCACGCGAGAGTGGTTCAGGCACGATTACAGCGGCTGCGATGAGCCGGTCGGCGAGTATTCGCGGCGCAAGCTCCGCATCAACTCGGGTCTTGGCCAGCTGGGTGTGGCGGTGTGGGATCCTCAGTCATTGCTGTGCGGCCTGGACGCCTGCCAGAGCATCGCCAACGGCAAACCGTTGTTCCGGGACTATATCCACCTCTCCGAGCACGGCAGCCGATCCCTGGGCCGGGCCTTTCTTGAGAAAATCGGCATTGCGGAGCCCGGCAACTTACCGGCTAAAGCTCCGCATTAGGTTCCGCCGCGTGCTTCATTCCTCAATCACCCTTGCAATCCCGCGCATTTAAGCTAATGGCCCCGCTTCCCGTGGCTCTGCCGCAGGATGCCCAGAAAGCCGGAGGGGCCCCGCAATCGTGCGGATAGCCAGCGATCGGTTCGAATAGAGAAAGGCAAAGCATGCCGCTTTACGAGCATGTCTTCCTGGCGCGCCAGGATCTGAGCCAGGCGCAAGTTGATGCGCTGGCCGCAAACGCCACCGCAATTGTCGAAGCCAATCAGGGCAAGGTCGTCAAGACCGAGACCTGGGGCCTCAAGGGCCTGGCCTACAAGATCAAGCGCAACCGCAAGGCGCATTTCGTGCTGCTCAATCTCGATGCCCCCGGTGATGCCGTTGCCGAGCTGGAGCGTCAGACGCAGATCAACGAAGACGTTATCCGGTATAT
>JANLSP010000116.1:0-4409 GCA_031362485.1 Novosphingobium sp. | reverse complement strand
TCGCCGGTGAAATCCGCTGCAAGGGCGTCTACGAGAACGGCGCATGGGCGCCGGGCGCGCAGGCAGAGATCGAGGCCACGGTCCGCCAGACGGTCAAGGACATCGGCTATGCGCAGGCCGGCTTCCATTGGGAGCAGTTCGAATTCATCAATCGCCTGCACGGCCAGTCGGCCCATATTGCGCAAGGCGTCGATGCCAGCAGCAACAAGGACGAAGGCGCGGGCGACCAAGGCATCATGTTCGGCTATGCCACCGATGAAACCCCCGACCTGATGCCGGCTACTCTCTATTACAGCCACAAGATCCTTGAGCGCATGGCCGCCGACCGCCACTCGGGCGCTGCGCCCTTCCTCGAGCCCGACGCCAAGAGCCAGGTGACCTTGCGCTATGAAGGCAGCCTGCCGGTCGCCGCCACCGCCGTGGTCGTCTCGACCCAGCATGCCGCGGGCTATGACGAGGGCGAAAAGGAAGCCGAACTTCATGCCTATGTTAAAAAGGTGGTTGCGGATGTGATCCCGCCGGTGCTGTTGCGCGAGACCGAATATCACATCAACCCCACCGGCAGCTTCGAGATCGGCGGGCCCGACGGCGACGCCGGCCTGACAGGCCGCAAGATCATCGTCGATACTTATGGCGGCGCGGCCCCGCACGGTGGCGGCGCGTTCTCGGGCAAGGATCCGACCAAGGTTGATCGCTCGGCTGCCTATAACACGCGTTATCTGGCCAAGAACATTGTGGCGGCGGGCCTTGCCACGCGCTGCACCATCCAGCTGGCTTATGCCATTGGCGTCTCGAAGCCGTTGTCGCTCTATGTCGATACGCACGAGACCGGAACCGTCGGAGATGACGCCATCGAGGCGGCGATCATGGGGCTGGAGAAGCTGGGGGGGCTTACCCCCCGCGCGATCCGCACGCATCTTGGCCTCAACAAGCCGATCTACCTCAAGAGCGCAGCCTATGGCCATTTCGGCCGCAAGCCCGAAGGCGATTACTTCCCCTGGGAGCGCACGGATCTGGTTGCGGATCTGAAGGCTGCGCTGGGCTGAAGTGGTGTTTACTCCTTACCCCAATTGGGGAGAGGATAGGGAGGCTTGGGAGCGTAGCGACCTAGCCGAAGTTGGAGAGGGGATTGTGCCCCCGCAACCTTACAAACCCCTCTCCCCGCTACGCTAGCTGGCAAGGCAGCAAGCTGCACCACCTCTCCCCGGCGGGGAGAGGTGAAGCGCTGACCCCGCGCTAAAGCGGATTGTCCAGCTTGATTATCGCTTCATTGCTGGTGCGCTGGCCGGTCTTGAGCTCGCGCGGCCGGTTGAAGCTCGCCAGCACCGGGGCATCACGCAGATAGATATCGCCGAAGCTCGTCAGCTTTCCGGTGATGTCCTGGCCCATGGTGAAATAGGTAATATAGACCGGGAAAGTCTTGGTCATTTCCACCTTGGTGTACTTGCCTGAATTGGCAAGCTCGACGGCCCTTTCAGGGGTCATGTCAGCACCCAGAATAGCCATGGTCATGCCAAGTTCCTGCGCCCGCTCGGTGCGCACGCAGCCGTGGCTGAAAGCGCGGGTCACAGCGCCAAACAGATTGCGGTTGGGCGTATCGTGGAGATAGATCGCATGCGGATTGGGCATGTCGATCTTCATCAGGCCGAGCGCATTGCGCGGCCCCGGCTGCTGGACAACCGTGATTACGCCATTGGCCGCGCGGCTGACCTTGTAGCCTTGGCGCAGTGCCGATGCGGGATTGCCGATCAGTTGCCGGCCAAGGCCTTCGCCCACCACGATTGATTGCGGCACAGTCCAGGTCGGATTGAATACCACGGCCTTAACCTCTTCGGCCAACTGCGGGGTCGCAGTCCTGCCCGGCTTGCCGACGATCGTGCGATATGTGCGCACGATGCGGTCGCGGGTGGCCAGCCGCAGCTGGAATTCTGGCACATTGGTGATCAGATAGAG
The DNA here is from genome assembly GCA_031362485.1 of Novosphingobium sp. Lineage (GTDB taxonomy): Bacteria > Pseudomonadota > Alphaproteobacteria > Sphingomonadales > Sphingomonadaceae > Novosphingobium. Next base: position 2,456 of record JANLSP010000116.1, on the reverse strand, counting down.
CAGGCCGAGATCGCGGGGCAGCCAGCGCCAACGATCCAGATTTGCCCTGATCTGCGCGCGCTTGCGCAATTCGGGCTTTGGCGTTGCCGCCAGCGTTGCTTTCAGCGCCTGATAGTCCGCATGGGTGGGCGCAAGGCCAGCCAGCACGCCGGCGACATCGCGGTTCTCGAGCGCGCGGGCCATGATCGTTGCAGTCGGTGTGGCCTCAACATCGGGGTCGACCGCGAACCACTGCACGCGCGCCGTCATTGGCGTGCGCCCGTCGCGCAAATCTTCGGCCAGCCAGACAAAGCTCTTGCTCGCCGCCGCATCCAGTTCTGGCCCCGGTCCCCTGGCGATCGCCGCGCTGAGCGCATCGGGCAGGTAGTCGGCGGGGATCAGCCCCTCTTCATCGGCCGTGTTGATCACGCCCAGCAGCACGCGCGCGTCGATGGTGGTCCAGGACATGACCGGATCGAGTGGCGGCGGGGGTGGCGCAGGCGGGGTGACAGGCAGAATCGGCGCAATCACCGGGGCAGCGGGATCGGTTGGACCAGTGGTCGGGGTTACCGCAGGCTGGACCACCGGCCTTGGCGTGACGGTTTGCGCTGCCTGGGCCGAAAGCGCCTGCGCGGTTGAAACGAGCGCAAGCGCTCCGCAAGCCAGGAGCCCTGAAATATATTGCTGTCGCATGATCCGAATGCCAAATTCCCTGAGCGGCAAAACATTCGCCGCAATTCTGTGCCTATTGCCCATTTGCGGGCTATTCATCAAGCAGCGCAGCTTACCCAGCGATGAATACCGCGCGCAGGTGACGCAAGCGCAACAATTGCCTAGGCGCAGTCGATGCGCCGCGCCCTTCCCTTCCTGCCCGTCCTCGCTGCCTGCCTTGGTATCGCCAGCTTCAGCACGATGGATGCGGTGATGAAAGGCGCCTCGCTGGCAGTGGGGGTCTACAGTGCGCTGATCCTGCGCAACGGAATCGGCACCCTGTTGATGCTCCCGGTCTGGGTGGCCCGCTCGCGCGTCGCGCCGAGCCGCTCAAGCTTGCTGCTCCATGCCAAGCGTTCGGCGGTGGTGGCCTGCATGGCGCCGCTGTTTTTCTGGGGGCTGGTGCGCATGCCGATTTCCGAGGCAATCGCGCTATCGTTCATTGCGCCGCTGATCGCGCTCTATCTGGCGGCGGTCCTGCTGGGCGAGACAATCCAGCCACGCGCCATTGCCGCTTCGCTAGTCGGCTTTTTCGGGGTAGTGGTCATAGCTGCCGCCCGGCTTGGCGATGAAACTGGCCCGCCGGGCAGTGGCTTGGGCATTGCGGCGGTGCTGCTGTCTGCATTGTTTTATGCCTGGAACCTGATCCTTCAGCGTCAGCAGGCGCTCATCGCCGGACCAGTCGAAGTTGCGCTGTTCCAGAACCTGTTCGTCGGGCTTTTCCTGCTGCCCGCTGCGCCATGGCTGGGGCAGTGGGTCGAGTTCCCGGATATGGCCTTGATCGCGGCCGCTGCGCTGTTGGCGGTCGTCTCGCTGATGCTGTTGAGCTGGGCCTATGCGAGGGCCGAAGCGCAAGTGTTGCTGCCGGTCGAATACACCGGTTTTGCGTGGGCAGCGTTGTTTGGCTGGCTGTGGTTCGATGAAGCGGTGACCTGGACGACCCTCGCGGGCGTCGTTCTGATCGTTGGGGCATGCTGGATTGCGGCGCGCAAGGCCTCTCCGCAATCGATGCACTGACTCTTGACCTTGGCCACTCGAACGCGCATCGGCGGGCCGACGATTCAACTCCCGCAATGCAGCATTCGCGCGCGCTAGCAAGAGCCAAAACCACTAAGGAAATCCCCGCATGACCCAGGTCGGACAGGACACACTCGCCACCCGCAGCACGATGACAGCCGGCGGCCAGCAAGTGGCCTATTATTCGCTAAAGAAGGCCGCTGCCAAGCTCGGCGATATTTCGCGGCTGCCGTTCTCGATGAAGGTCCTGCTGGAAAACCTGCTGCGGTTTGAAGATGGCGGCTTCACCGTCTCCACTGCCGATATTCAGGCGCTGGTCGACTGGCAGAAGAACCCCAGCGAATCGCAGAACGAAATCCAGTATCGCCCGGCGCGGGTTCTCCTACAGGATTTCACCGGTGTGCCTTGCGTGGTCGATCTCGCCGCGATGCGCGATGCCATCGCCACGCTGGGCGGCGACACCGCCAAGATCAATCCGCTGGTGCCGGTCAATCTGGTGATCGATCACTCGGTGATGGTCGACGAGTTTGGCCATCCCAAGGCCTTCGAGCAGAATGTCGAGATCGGATACCAGCGCAACATGGAGCGCTATGACTTCCTCAAGTGGGGTTCCAAGTCGCTCAACAACTTCTACGCGGTGCCGCCGGGCACGGGCATCTGCCACCAGGTCAATCTCGAGAATATCGCCCAGGCCGTCTGGACCAGCCAGGACCAGAACGGCGTGACCGTGGCCTATCCCGACACCTGCG
>JANLSP010000110.1:0-3203 GCA_031362485.1 Novosphingobium sp. | reverse complement strand
AGCCTGGTTCAACGCCGGATTTCTTGAGATGCGGGCGATCGGCTGGGATTCGCCCGCGGCAGTGCTTGAAAAGATCATCCAGTACGAAGCCGTGCATTCGATTGCCGGCTGGGACGATCTTCGCCGGCGGACCGAGCCGGTGGACCGTCGCTGCTATGGTTTCTTCCACCCGCAAATGCCTGATGAGCCGCTGATCTTTGTTGAAGTCGCACTCACGGGCGCGCTGCCTGCGGCAATCGGCCAGATTCTTTCCGAAAAGCGCCACGTGGTCGATCCGCACAAAGCGAGCTGCGCAATCTTCTATTCGATCTCGAACTGCCAGGACGGCCTGCGCGGCATTCCCTTCGGCAATTTCCTGATCAAGCGCGTGGTCGGCCTGCTCAAGGAAGAGCTGCCCCAGCTCAAAACCTTTGCCACGCTATCGCCTCTTCCGGGCTTTGCTGGCTGGCTCAGGGGCCAACTTGGCGAGAAGGACAAGTTGCCCGGTGCCGGCCAGTTGCGCACCCTCGCTGCCCAGTATCTGGTCGTGGCGCGCTCGGCCAAAGGCAAGGTGATCGATTCGGTGGCGCGCTTCCACCTGGGCAACGGCGCGCGACTGGAGGCAATCCATGCGGGGGCCGATCCTTCGCCCAATGGCCTGCGCCAGTCACACGGCGTTATGGTCAACTATGTCTATGACCTCGATGAGATCGAGGCGAATCACTTCCAACTTGCCGAACTGGGTATTGTGGCTGCCTCCAAGGCGGTCTTGTCACTGGCCGGGGTCGAGCCCGCCAAGGAAACCAGACCGGGCAAACGCGCGGCTTGAGTCTCTCGAGGCTTAGTGTCCGGGAAATTCCATCAGCGAGCGCACGGCAATTCCCGCCTGGCGCAATTTCTCGGTGCCCCCCAGATCCGGCAGGTCAATGACAAACAGGGCAGTGTCGACCACTGCGCCAGCCTGGCGCAGCAATTGCGCAGCTGCCAACGCGGTGCCCCCGGTTGCGATCAAGTCATCGATCAACACCACGCGCTGACCCGGGCGCACCGCGCCGGGATCAACCTCCAAAGTTCCGGTTCCGTATTCCAACGCATAGTCGAGCGCGATCACGGGCACGGGTAGCTTGCCGGGCTTGCGCACGGGAACAAAGCCGAGCTTTAGCTCCACCGCAGCCGCTGCGCCAAAAACAAAGCCGCGCGCCTCGATTCCCGAAATCGCTTCAGCTTGCGCCTCCCGAGAGGCTTCGGCGAGCAGCGCAACCGCCGCGGCCAAGCCGGGTCCGTGGCCGATCAGCGTGGTGATATCGCGGAACAGTATCCCTGGCTTGGGGAAATCCGGCACAGTGCGAACGAGGGCTTTCAGCTCGTCAGGAGTCACGGTTGGTTCCCCAAAAGCAAACGCCCCTCACATCCGGGGATGGAGGGGCGCATGTTAGCAAAAACTTGCCAAACTCAATGCTTTTCGTCGGCCCAGACGTTGCGATAGGCCATGAACGAAAGGATCGTGGCGAACAGCAGGAAGCCGAGCACCGGCCAGCCGGTCTGCTTGCGCTTGGCCAGCTTGGGCTCTGCGGTCCACACGAGAAACGCCGAGACGTCCTTGGCCATCTGGTCAACCGTCGCCTTGGTGCCGTCCGAATAGGTCACCTGACCGTCACCCGAAAGCGGCGGGGTCATGGCGATGTTGAGGTTGGCGAAATAGGGGTTGTAGTGCAACCCTTCACCGGTCTTGGCTTCCGGATACTTCGCCAGCAACGCCGCCGGTTGCGGCTGGTAGCCGGTCAGCAGCGAATAAACATAGGCGCCGCCGCCGTGACGCGCTTTGGTAATCAGCGAAAGATCTGGCGGAACGCCGAGCGCGGCATAAGGCACTGGCGGGAACTTGTCGGAGACGAGGCCCGGCTTGCTCGTAACTTCGCCAGTCTTGGGGTCATAGTGCGGGATCTGCGCCTTGGCGGCAATCGCCTTCACTTCGTCCTCGTTGTAGCCCAGCGCGGCGAGATCGCCATAGGCGACCTGGCCCAGCGCGTGGCAGGCGGCGCAGACTTCCTGATAGACCTGAAAACCGCGCTGCAGCTGCCGGTTGTCGAAATGGCCGAAAGCCCCGTCGCTGGCTAGGTGCAAGTCCTTCGGGTGCTTGATATGAAACTCGCGCTCGACCGACTTGGGCAGGCCTTCTTTGGCAAGATCTAGGCTGCTCCACAGCAGCGACCATGCGAGCGCCCCTGCAAAGAACAGTCCGGCGAGGAGGGAGAAGATGCGGATCATGGAATTCTCTCTTTTGTCTCGCGGGGGTCAGGCCGACTTGCCGAGGACGGCCGCATCATCCTTGCCGAGCACGCTTTCGGTGATTGAGAACGGCAGCGGATCAGGCCGTTCGATCGACGAGATGATCGGGAGGATGATAAGGAAATGCGCGAAGTAATAGAGCGCGGCGATCTGGCTGAACAGCAGGTAGGGCTGCTCCGCCGGTGCGCCGCCGGTCCAGAACAGGAGCGCCATCGACGGGACCAGGCCGAACCAGAAGAACTTGCGGAACAGCGGCCGGTAATGCCCCGAGCGCACCGGCGACTTGTCGAGCCAGGGCAGCAGGAACCAGATCAGGATCGAGCCAAACATCGCCATCACGCCAAGCAGCTTGGCCGGGATGAACAGGAAGTCGAAAGTGAAGGCGCGCAGGATCGCATAGAACGGCCAAAAATACCATTCAGGCACGATATGCGCCGGGGTGCTCATCGGGTTGGCCGGGATGTAGTTGTCCGGGTGGCCGAGCAGGTTCGGCGCGAAAAACACCAGCGCGAAAAAGAGGAACAGAAAGGCGAGCGCCGCCCAGCCGTCCTTGGCGATGAAATAGGGGAAGAACGGGATCGTGTCGCTCTCACTCTTCACTTCGACGCCGGTGGGGTTCGAGGAACCCGGGATATGCAGCGCCCAGATATGCAGCACGACCACGCCAATGATGACGAAGGGAAGCAGATAGTGCAGCGAGAAGAAGCGGTTGAGCGCGGCATTATCCGGCGCAAAGCCGCCGAGCAGCCAGGTCTGGATCGGCTCGCCGACCAGCGGGATTGCGCCGAACAGGCCGGTGATCACCTTGGCGCCCCAGAAGCTCATCTGGCCCCAGGGCAGCACATAGCCCATGACGGCGGTCGCCATCATCAGCAGGAAGATGGCAACGCCCAGCAGCCAGACCATTTCGCGCGGCGGCTTGTAGGATCCGAAGT
>JANLSP010000108.1:0-9861 GCA_031362485.1 Novosphingobium sp. | reverse complement strand
GCTGAGCGTGCGCAATCCCGATAGTCCCTTCTGGATCGGCAATTTGCGCAACAGCGAATTCCGCTGCCTGGTTCCGGCGACGAGCTTCATGGAATGGGTGAAGGGGACAGACCGCGAAGGCAGGCGGCGGCAGTGCTGGTTTACGCTTAGCGATCAGCCGCTCTTCGCTTTTGCCGGTGTGTGGACCGACAGCGAGGTACCCAGCTTTGCCTTGCTTGGCTGCGAGGCCAATGCTGCGCTGCGCCACGAGGGCCGCGAGGTGATGCCGGCGATCCTGCCGCCGGACCGGGCGGTCTGGGCACTCTGGCTGACCGGCGAATGGAACAGGGCGCAAGGCTTGCTCGCGCCCTATTCCTCATCGCTGATGCGGGTCGCGACCTAGATCAATCGACCATGTCGGCGGGAACCTTGCCGCCATTGGCAGCCAGTTCGCGCATGGTTGCCTTGTGCAGCCAGATGTTCATTTCGGCCGATCCTTCGAGGTCGCCGGTATAGCCGAGCTCGCGGGCCAGTTCCTTGCGGTTGTCGAGGCTCGAATCAATCCCGAGCAGCTTCATCAAGTCAACGATGGAGGTGCGCCAGTTGAGGTTATGCCCTGCGGACATTGCTTCCAGATTGGCCATAACGTCGACCTCTGAAACAGCTGCGGGAGCTGCAGGGGTAGCTGTCGGTTCGGGCACGCCGGTCGGCGGTGCAACCGCGGGGGCTGCCGCTTCTGCCTTGCGGCCAAAGATTGCGTCCTTGATTGAGCTGAAAATCGACATGTCGCGGTCCTTTCAAAATCTGATTGCAAGCGCATAGACGGTGCAACGACCCACTTGCGCGAATCTGCATAGCACGAATCCGTGACAGTATATGGCAATTGCGCCTATGCCTGTTTGGCAGGCAAAGAGGGAGGCAGCCAATGCAAGTTATGGATATTCTGAAAGCGACCGGCGGGATCGATGCGATTGCCAATCAGCTGGGAATCTCTCCGGCCATGGCCGAAGCGGGAGCTGGCGCGCTGCTCCCTTCCGTGCTGGGCGGTTTCAGAAAGCAGGAAGAAGCTGCGCCTGCCGCAGCTGGCGGGCTGGGCGGGCTTGCCGAAATTCTGGGCGGACTTGGCGGGGCTGGCCTTGCGACCAATGTGCTCGGCCCTGAGCCCACCGACATCAATCGCGGCAATGACGTGCTCGGCCAGATTTTCGGATCGAAGGATGTCAGCCGCACGGTTGCCGGCCATGCGGCCGGCGAATCGGGGGTCGATGCCAGTGTGCTGAGAAAGATGCTGCCGATCCTGGCGATGCTGGTGGCGGGCTACCTTGCCCATCAGAAGGGCGTCGGCGGCAGTGAGGCCGAAGGCGGCACGCTTGGCGGGGGCGGTCTGGGCTCGATTCTGGGCTCGGTGCTGGGTGGCGGCGGTCAGTCGGCGGCGCCTGCTTCGGGCGGCATGCTGGGCCAGCTCGGCTCGATGCTCGACTTCGATGGCGACGGCAATCCGCTTGATGACATCCTGGGCATGGCTGGCAAGCTGATGCGGTGAACGCGCGCGCCGGCTAGGCCTCAGAAAGTGTAGCCCAACCCGGCGGCGAAGAACCACTGCGAGGCCTTGCCTCGGACGGAAGTGATCGGCGTGGCCGCCGCGCTGCCTTTAAGCCGGGTGTACATGGCGCCCGCGCCGATCGACATGCCGCCATTGACCAGGTTGCCGTCAAGATCACGCGCGGTGAATGCGCCGAAGCTCAATGCTTTCAGTCCGCCGCGCGCGATATAGACCGGCAGGCCGCTGGCTGTGCTGCCCGCAGGCGTGATGTCGTAGTTGTAGCTGGCAAAGCGCTGGTTGGCGAACTCGGCCGAAGCCAGCATGCCGACAACCTGCGCGCGGCTGACCGGTGTGAGGTAGCTGACCGACGGCGAAATCAACCCGCCGCCGCCGCGCCCGGAAACGTCCCAGCGCAAGTCCGAGCTGACCGAGAGCTGGTCGTACGAATTGAACACGCGCTTGATGGTCACCCCAACGTTTACGCCGCCTTCGATCACCGATCGCAGCTTGCCCAGCTTTGCCACAACCGGATCCTTGACTCTTCCGGAGCGGTTCATCCTGAGCCGCAGCACCGGACCCAGCCCCAGACTCGCTCTCGCACCCGGCTTGCCGGGCACCAGATCAAGCGCCAGTCCGGCGGCGCGCGGGCTAATGCCGATCCCGCCCACTCGGCCCGCAACAGCACCGGCGGGCAGAACCGATGTCTCGTTGGCGCCTTCATAATTGGGCAACAGCACCGCTCCGGCCGCCACGATCAGGAAATCACCGTCGTAGGCGGACTTTTCCTGGCTGACCGCCGGCTCGGGGAATGTGGCTGCGGCAGTGGCGGGCATTTGCGGTGCTGCGCGCGCAAGTTCGGCGCGCGGGCGCAATGCGGCGCCATTGAACTCGGGCATGGCGGCATCGACGAGCATGGCGGCAAGGAACGGCGGACTGTCCATATCTTCACGCTAACATGACTGTGCGTTGACAGACAACTGGCGGATAATACGGAGCTAACCCATTGCCTGCCATGCGCGAACTGCATCCACCGGCCAGACCAGCATCAGCACGTTGAGCGTCAGGTTGTCACGGATCATGGCGAGCGTGAACAGCTCGAACGCTGCCACGAGCGCGATGCTGGCGCGCACCGGCAGTCGGCTCGCGAGCCAGAACCCCGCCAGCATCCAGCCGATGTCGGCCATCGAGTTGACGATGGAATCGCCCGAATAGCCGAAGCTGACCGTTACTGCGCGGTAGCGCTCGATGATCATCGGCGAGTTTTCGAGAATTTCCCAGCTCGCCTCCAACGCTACGGCGATCGGCAAGGCCCAGCGTGCGGGCATACCTTCAAACCAGTTCCACTTGCGCCAGAAGAGATGGGCGAGCGCATAGAAGATCAGTCCGTGGGTGATGTGGCTGAAGGTGTACCAGTCGGCGATGTGCTGGCTGTTTTCGGCTGATTCCACCGCGCCCCACCACAGCTTGACCGAGCCGCAGGCGCAGATCGGCGGGCGCTGCATGGCATAGAGAATGAACGCGCAATAGGCCCATATCGCGAGACCTGCGATCAGGGCGCGACGATGTGGCATCAGGCTGGTCATGCGGGTTCCTCCGGCGGCGCACTCCTATCGGCATCGCCGAGCGAGCGTTGCATGTAAACCAGATCGAGCCAGCGGCCGAATTTACGCCCGACGCTTGGTAGCCGTGCTACTTCGGCAAATCCCGCGCGGGCGTGCAGCGCGATTGAGGCAGGCTCAGACCCTGCCATTCCGGCGATCATCTGGCGAAAGCCCAGTGCTTCACAGCGAGCGATCAACGCGCCCAGCAACTGCGTGCCCAGCCCGCGCCCCAACATGTCGTGGCGCAGATAGATGCTGTCTTCGCAGCTATGGCGGTATCCGGCGCGCGGATTGAATTGTGCCGCATAGGCATAACCCAGGGTCTCGCCCCTACCATTGCGGGCTACCAGCCACGGCCAGCCAGCATCAAGCACCCGGACCATTCGAGCAGTCATTTCGTCGACGGTCGGCGGGATCACTTCCCAGCTCGCCGAGCCCTGCAACACGTGATGGGCATAGATATCCGCGACTTGCCGCGCATCGGCCAGTGTTGCTTCTGCTATGGTCCAGTCCTGCATGTCGCAAACGATGGCCGAAGCTGCGGAATTTGCCAAGCGCGTGCCCAAGGGCAGGTTGCCCCGGGCGGGGCAAACCTCTAAGCCGCGTGCCAATGTTTGGGCGCACAGATAAACCTGGCCAAGGCGAAAGGGCCGTGACGTGACTCGCGCCTGTATCATCGGTGCGGGCTTTGCCGGCCTTGCCCTGGCCATCCGGCTGCAAAGCTCGGGCACCGAGACTGTGCTGATCGAGGCGCGCGAACTGCCCGGTGGCCACGCCATGCCGCGCGAGAAGGCCGGTTTCCGCTTCGATGCCGGCCCCTCCGCGATTGCCGACCGCGCGGGGCTTGCCGAATTGTGGCAAATATCTGGCGGCGATATCGACAGAGATGTCACCTGGCTGCCGCTCAATCCGATGCGGCGTTACTCCTGGCCGGACGGCAGCCAGCTCGACATGGCGGGCGGCGAAGCGGCTGAAGCTGCAATGCGCAGTGAGGTGGCCCGGATCGCGCCCGGCGACGCCGCCGGTTACGAGGAATTCCTGCGCTGGTCGGACCTGGCCCGGCGCGATGGCGGGGTGCCCTGGCTGGCCAATGTGCCGCGCGACATTGGCGGACTGGCGCGCTCGGCTCCGTCACTGGTGCGGCATCAGGCCTGGCGTTCGGCCTATGGCATCATCTCACACTTCGTGAAGAGCGAGAAGCTGCGCGAGGCGATTGCGGTTGCTGCGCTGGCCTCCGGCGCCAACCCGCTGGCGGCGAACGCTTTTCACGCGCTTGGCCACCGGCAGGAGCTGACCGGCGGCCGGTTCTGGCCGAAGGGCGGCATGGCAAAGCTGGCGGCGATCATGACCAGACATTTCACCAAGCTTGGCGGGCGAATGGTGCTGCACGATCCGGTTTTGCACATTCACACGCTGGGCGACCGCGCCAGCGAGGTCGAATGTGTCAGCGGCTGGCGCGAGCGCTTCGATGCCGTTGCCAGCACTTCGGATGCCGTCCACACTTACCGCGACTTGCTCGCCAGCAATCCGCGCGGGGCGGAAGTGGCCCGCCAGCTGCGCCGCCGCAGCTTTGCACCCGGCCAGTTCACCGTCCACTTCGGCCTGCATGGCGGCTGGCCCGGCATTCCGCATGACAGCGTTTTGTTTCCGCAGCGCTTCAAGCCCTTGATGCAGGATATTTTCGAGCACGGCGTGCTGCCGCGTGACTTCATCCTGTTCCTGCAGCATCCATCAGTGACCGACCCTTCGCTGGCGCCGCGCGGCAAGAGCCTGTTCCGCGCGACCATTCCGGTGGCCAACCAGGCGCGGCTGCCGATTGACTGGGAGCAGGCCGGGCCGCTGATCGAGCGTCGCATCCTCGACGAGATCGGCCGCCGGCTGATCCCCGACATTGACGACCGCATCGTGGTCAAGTTCCACACCACCCCGCGCGATATGGCGCTCGATTTCAACGCCTGGGCAGGGAGCGCCAGCGGCTTCGAGGCGACGCAGGCGCAATGCCTGTGGCCGCCGCTCGGGACGCGCGATGCCAAGCTGCGCAATCTCTATTTTGCCGGGACCAACATTGTGCCGGGCGGCGGCTTTGCCGGCGCGCTCGCCAGCGCGCGGGGCACGGCCAAACGCATGCTTGAGCAAACAACATGAAACGGGTTGCAGTTTACTGCGGCTCGGCCAGCCCAGCCGATCCGCGCTATGTCACGCTGGCGCGCCAGGTCGGCGAGGCGCTTGCCCGGCGCGGCATCGGCGTGGTTTATGGTGGCGGGAGGCTGGGGCTGATGGGCGCGGTGGCGGGCGGCGCGCTGGCAGTCGGCGGCGAGGTGATCGGCGTGATCCCCGAAAAATTGGTCGCCGCCGAAGTCGCCAATCCCGATTGCACAGAGCTGCACACGGTCTCTGGCATGCACCAGCGCAAGCTGATGTTTACCGAGCTTTCCGACGGTTTTCTCACTCTGCCCGGCGGGGTGGGGACGATGGACGAGCTGTGGGAAGCGGTGAGCTGGGCGCAGCTGGGATATCATGCCAAGCCGGTCGGCTTGCTCAACGCCTTCGGCTATTTCGATCACCTGCTCGCCTTTAATGCCCACATGGCCGAAGTGGGCTTCGTGCGCGAGGCGCATCGCAGCATACTGATCGCCGAAGATGAACTCGACCTGCTGTTGACGCGGATGGCGGCGCACGAGCCGGTGCGCAGCATCTCCGCGATGGGGATCGACGAGTTGTGATTGCCGAAGCAGGACTTGCCGCGCTGTGGCTGGGTGCCGCCATGGCTCTGGCGCAACTGGCGTTGGGCCTGCTGGCGATGCGGCCGGGGCAGGCGGCGCTCGGCCGCGCGGTTGCGCCGGTTGCGGTGGTGCAGGCAGTGTTTGTCGGCCTGGCCTTCGCCTGCCTGATCGCGGTTTTTATGCGCTCGGACATGTCGGTGCTGCTGGTCGCCAGCAACAGCCATTCGGCCAAGCCGATGATCTACAAGATCTCGGGCACCTGGGGGAACCATGAAGGCTCAATGCTGCTGTGGGTGACGATCCTTGCTCTGGCGGGGGCGACGATTGCCCTGTTCGAGCGCAAGTTGCGCGCCGATACCAAAATGGCGACACTGGCGGCGCAAGGCGCGATTGCGCTCGGCTTCTATGCCTTCCTGCTGTTCGCCTCCAATCCCTTTGCGCGGATCACCGGCGTGACCGAGGGGCAGGGGCTCAATCCCCTGCTGCAGGACCCGGGCCTCGCATTCCATCCGCCCACGCTTTATGCGGGCTACGTCGGCATGTCGGCTGCGTTCAGTTTTGCGGTTGGCGCGCTGCTGACGCGCAATGTCGGGCAGGAATTTGCCCGCGCGATGCGGCCATGGATTCTTGGAGCCTGGGTGCTGCTGACAGTGGGCATCGTGGCCGGGTCCTACTGGGCCTATTACACGCTCGGCTGGGGCGGCTGGTGGTTCTGGGATCCGGTGGAAAATGCCAGCCTGATGCCATGGCTCGCGGCGACCGCGCTGATCCATTCGGTGACCGTGCTGGCGACGCGCGACGGCCTGCGCGCCTGGACGGTCATGCTGGCGGTGCTGGCCTTTTCGATGTCGATGGTCGGCACCTTCCTGGTGCGCTCGGGCGTTCTCACCAGCGTGCACTCCTTCGCGGTGGATCCGCAGCGCGGCATTTTCATCCTCGCGCTGCTGGCGATCTATATCGGCGGTGCGCTGACGCTGTTTGCGCTGCGCGTCGGCACTGTGGCGGAGGGCACGCGGTTTGACGCGGTGAGCCGCGAAGCGGCCTTGGTTGCCAATAATCTGCTACTCACCGTGATCCTTGTTGTGGTTCTGGCAGGCACTTTGTGGCCGCTGGCGCTCGAAGGGCTGAACGGCGCAAAAATATCAGTCGGCGCGCCCTATTTCAACAGCGCGGCGGGGCCATTGGCGCTGATCCTGATGGCGCTGCTGGCTGCCGGTCCGTTGTTGCGCTGGCGCAGCGACCGACCTGCAGCAGTTTTTCGGCGCATGGCCCCGGCGCTGATGGTCATGGCGCTGACGCTGCTGCTGCTGGCGCTGTTTGCCGGGCCGATCGGCGTGCTGCCTTTCGCAGGTCTGGTGGTCGCCGCGCTGGTCGCCGCCGCCAGCATCGCACCCTTGTGGAAGCGCAATTTGCTGCGCACCCCGCTGTTTACCTGGGGCATGGTCATGGCGCATCTCGGCTGTGCGGTTTGCCTTGCGGGCATGGCGAGCAATGCCGCCTTCACCAAGGAAAACCTGGTCGCGCTAGCGCCAGGCGAGGCGCGCAATGTCGGCCCCTTCGAGGTGACTTTCGCAGGGCTTCGCGATGTGCCCGGGCCCAATTATGCCTCGCTCGAAGGCGTGCTGCTGGTGCGCAAGGTGTCTGACGTTTCTGGGGGCGAGCCCTTCGTCATGTTGCCGCACCTGCGCCAGTTTTCCGATCCGCCGATGCTGACCAACCAGGCGGCGATCCGCACTTTCTGGAATGGCCAGCTTTACCTGACCATCGGCGAGAAGGAGATGGAAGGCCGCTGGCTGGTGCGGATGTGGTGGAAGCCGTTTGTCACGCTGATCTGGCTGGGCGGCATGATGATGGCGCTGGGCGGCGGTCTCGCCATGCTGGGCCGGGTGAAGCGTGATCTGCTAGCGCGGAAGAGTGCGGCATGAACAGGCGGCTTATCCTGTGGCTGCCGCTGGCGCTGGTCATTGCGCTGTTCATCGTATTCCTGCGCGGGCTGATGCAGCCCGATGATCACGTCATTGCCTCGCAGATGATCGGCAAGCCGCTGCCGGAATTCACTGCACCTGCCGCGCTGCCGGGCCAGCCGGGCGCCGCCGCTGCTGATTTCCAGGGCGGCAAGCCCAGGCTGCTCAATGTCTTCGCGAGCTGGTGTCTGCCCTGCGTCGCCGAAGTGCCTGTGCTGATGCGGATGAAGGCCAAGGGGGCTGATATCGTCGGCATCGCGATACACGATACCACTCCGGCGCTGGAAAAGTTCCTGGGGGAACATGGCAATCCTTATAGCCGCATCGGGCACGACAGCGGCAGCCGCCTGCAGATCGCGCTGGGCTCGTCGGGCGTGCCAGAGACTTTCGTGATCGATGGCAAAGGCACGATCGTCCACCAGCATATCGGCGTGGTCAGCGAGGCCGACGTGCCCAAGTTGATGGCGATGCTGGGGAAGCAGCCATGAGGCGGACGCTCGTCATGGCCTTCGCGCTGATGCTCGCCGCCCCGCTGCTGGCGCAGGATCTCGCCGAAATTTCGCTGGCCGATCCGGCGAAGGAAGCCCGCGCGCTCGACCTGATGGACACAATCCGCTGCGTTGTCTGCCAGGGGCAGCCGATCTCGGGCAGCGATGCGCCGATGGCCGGCGATATGCGCCGTATCATCCGGGAGCGGATCGCAGCCGGGGACAATCCCGATGATGTTCGCGCCTGGCTGGTCAGCAGGTATGGCGACTATGTCAGCTTCAAGCCAGTGGTGAAGCCGGCGACGCTGCCCTTGTGGTTGCTGCCGATTGCCGCGTTGCTCGGCGGGCTGTGGCTGGTAATGCGCCGGCTGCGCTGGAAAAAGCGCTGATGGGCTGGATCATCGCCCTGACATTCACCGTGCTTGCCTGGATTGCGCTCTGGCGCAGCGGCCGCTGCCCGCGCGCCGCGCTGGAGATCATTGCGGCCGCTCTGCTGCTCGCGCTGGCGGGCTATGGCTGGCAGGGAAATCCCGGGATGGCAGGCAAGCAGGTGGCGGTCCCTGCCAGCCGATAGGTTCACCCCGGCGTATCGCCCGCGATGCCCATCGCGCGTTCGTAGTTCTCGTGGAAGTTCTTGATCTTCCCCTCCTGATAGGCCGAATACCACACATAAGGCGGCTGCTTGGCCTTCAGGCCCTTCTGCACCGCTGGCACATTGAACACGTCCTGATCGGTGATCTTCGATAGCGAGAGCAGTTCGGGCGCGGCAGTCCAGGCATCGTCGAAGCCGAGCTTGCGGGGCTTGGCCGGCGTGGGGCGTGGCTTGTCCTTGGGCCAGGGGGCGAGCAGCCAGATGTCCATTATGCTCTCGTCCGGGTTCGATCCGTTGGGGCGGAAGCGGAAGCAGATGCGCATCCAGCCGCCCCAGGGGTGGAGGTTGGGGAACAGGTCGTTGAACGATCCGCCCTGCAGTTCGAGATCGGAAAAGTCAGACAGGTCTTCCCCGGTCAGCGCCTGGATCAGGCCTTTGGTGCCATCGGCTGCGCGGTGATATTGCGCGATTGCCTCTTCCGGGGTCAGCATGATCCCGCGCTGCGGGCTGCCCGGTGCAGGGAACTGCGATGCGCGGCCCCAGTTGCCGAACACGTCATAGACCGAATTCGACAGGTCGCCGCTGGTCAGCATCTGATGCGGGTGGGTGGCGATAACGTGATAAGCCTCCATGAAGGCCTCCATCACGACCTTCCAGTTGGCGCGGATCAGCTTGGAGACGTTGGCCTGGATATAGCGGTGCTCGAAGCCGTATTTCTTGTAGTGCGCCATCATCACCGGGCCGAGGAAATCAGCGAGCGGACTGGCATCGGGGTCCGGATTGATGAAGACGAAGCCTTCCCAGCGTTCCACCTTGACCGCAGGAAGCTGCGCCGCATCCTCACGAACGCCGGGAAAATCCCACTCGGTGGTGATTTCCTTGAGCGACCCATCGAGATTCCACGCCCAGCCGTGGAACGGGCAGCGAAACTCCTTCTCGCCCCGGCCCGAACAATCCTTGAGAACTCGGCC
>JANLSP010000100.1:0-1706 GCA_031362485.1 Novosphingobium sp. | reverse complement strand
GCAGGGCGTTTGACGGGCAATTGCTACTCTCAGGTCTCTCGCCGCGCGTCGGCGACGAGCAGACCCGCACCTTCAAGGGCGTGCGCGGCGACGACTGGATCTTCGGCGTCAGCGCGCTGGCCGACGACGGCAGCGAAAGCCCGATTGCCTCAGCGGTTCCCGGCGGCGCTTTCGAGCCACTCCCCTGATCGGCGCCAAGTCGCTATTTGTTCAGCGCCATTTCCGCGCGGTAGGCATCGAGACTGATCGGCCGCCCAAGAAAATCTGACGCAAGGTCCGCGGCCGGCTTCGATCCGCCCGGCTGCAGCACCAGCCGGCGATAGCGGTCTGCGGTCGCGCGATCACGCAGGCCATGGGTCTGAAACTGGGTGAACAGGTCGGCGGCGATGACTTTCGACCAGCGGTAGGTGTAATAAATTGCGCTGTAGCTGTTGAGATGGCCGAACGACGCCTGCCGCTGTGATTCCGCCATCGGCGCAATCAGGTTGTACTGGGCATCGAGCCGCTTGAATTCGGCGCCAAGATCAGCCGGCGCCGGGGCCTGATGCAGCTTCAGAGAAATGTTGGACAACGCCAGCTGCCCCATGTCGCCCATTCCGCTGTTGAAATAGCGCGCTGCGTTCATCTTATCGACCAGTTCGCGCGGGATCGGATTGCCGCCCGCATCGCGGGCGAAGCGCCGCAGGGTATCGTAGTCATAGACCCATTCCTCGAGCATCTGCGAAGGGGCCTCGACGAAATCCCGTTCGGTGGCGACGCCGCCCACGCCGAACCAGCGCTGTGCCGGGCTGAACATGGCATGCAGCAAATGGCCGAACTCGTGCAGGAACGTGGTCACCTGGCTGTGTTCCATCAGCCCGGTCGAATGATCGCCCGCAGGCAGGTTCATCACGAGTATCGACAAAGGCAGCGAGCGGCCGGCAATGCCCTTGCGCAGCGTCACATGGTTGCCATGGCTGTATTTGCCGGGACGAGGGTGCGAATCGAGATAGAAGCGGCCGATCACCTTGCCGCCATCGACCACTTCATAGGCTTCGACCGCAGGGTCCCACACCGGTGTGTTCCAGCGGCGGAACTGGACGCCGAACAGATCCTGCGAAAGCTCCAGGATGCCGTCGCGGACATTGTTGTAGGCAAAGTATTTGCGCGCTTCCTGCCGGTCATAGGCATAGAGCGACTTCTGCACCTGCTGGCTGAGCCAACCATTGGCCCAGGGGTCGATGGTGGTGGCATCGGGCCGGATGGTCTTCAGCACGGCCAGCTTCTTGGCATAGTCGCGTTCCGCTGTCGGTCGGGCTATTTCGGCCATATCGGCCATCAGCTGTTCGACTTTGGCCGGGCTATCCAGCATCTTGTCTTCCAATTCCAGCGCGGCGTGGCTGGGCCGGCCCAGCAGGCCTGCAATCTGCGCACGCAGATCCAGCATCCGGCGCAAGGGCGCCTCGTTTTCCGGATAGGCGCGGGTGTCGTAGGCCAGCAACAGACGGCGGCGCAAGTCGTCGCTTTTGGCATAGGACATCACCGGCTGGTAATCCGGGGTGTCGGTCGAGATCACCACCTTGCCGTCCGCACCCGGCTTGTGGGCCGCAATATAGTCGGCGGGCAGCCCTTCGAGTTCGGCCGGATCAGCGGTCACGGTCTTGCGGCCATTGGCGATGTTCGTGTCGAACTGTGCGGTAGCTATCGCCAGCTCGTCCCGAAGCGCC
>JANLSP010000094.1:0-1755 GCA_031362485.1 Novosphingobium sp. | reverse complement strand
CGGTTTCGCCGTCGATCCCCGCCGCATTGAACGCAGCGTCGATCCGCCCGAACTTCGCCGCTGCGCCCTCCACCGCAGCCTTGACCGAGGCATCGTCGGCCACGTCGCAGATGAACGAGTCGCTGGTTCCGCCCGCCTTGGCGATATTGGCTGCTGTCTCATCGAGCCCCGCTGGCGATATGTCGGCCAAGGACACAGCGTAACCACGCGCGGCAAACAGTTGCGCGGTGGCGCGCCCGATGCCCGACGCAGCCCCTGTGACGAATGCTGTCTTGCCTGCCATTGCTCTCTCCCTCATTCACACTTTGCGGCAGACTTGCACAGCGCAAGGCGAGTCGCCAGCGACAAGAAAGCGAGAGGATGACTGAAGCAGAACCGCCCCCAATCATAACGGCGACGATACCGGCCCAGTTTGCTGCGACCGTGGCGGCGCGGGGTGCGCGTGATGCCGTTGCAACGATCGCCGAGACGATCACCTATGCCGAGCTTGACCAGCGCAGCGGCGATCTGGCGCGGGCATTGCTGGCGGCGGGGGCAGGCAAAGGCACGCGGATCGCGCTGCTGGCACCTGACGGCATATTCTGGGTGACGGCGTTCCTTGCGGCTCTGCGGATCGGCGCGCTGATTACCTGCTGTTCGACCCTGTGCACGCCGAAAGAACTGGCGCACATGCTGCGCCACAGCGATGTGCAGATACTCCTCTCGGCGCGGCGGTTTCTCAGCCACGACTATGCGGACAAGTTGCTTGCGGCCTTTCCGGATATTGCGGATTGCAGGCCCGGCGCGCTGCGCGCGGCGGATGCGCCATATTTGCGCGCTGTGTGGTTCGATGATGCCAGCGGGCTGGTTTGGGCCGGGACGCAGGAAGACCTGCTGGCGCGCGCGGACGAGGTTTCGGACCAGCTGCTGGCCGCCGTCGAGGCACTGGTCGCGCCGTCCGACGATGCCGTGATCGTCTATACTTCGGGCAGCACCTCGCTGCCCAAGGCGGTGATCCACTCGCAATGGAACGTCGCCCGCCATCCGCCGGAGCTGGCAAAGCTCTTCCTGATCCAGCCCGATGACCGCATGCTGCCGATGCTACCCGCCTTCTGGCTGGGCGGCATGGCGATGGCGACGCAGGTGCTGAGCCAGGGGGCCTGCCTAGTCTATCCGCCGTCGCCCGATCTTGAAGTGGTTGCCGAGACTATCAAGGCGCTGCGGGTCAACCGGCTCAACGGCTGGGGCGATGGGCTGGCGCGGCTGCGCAAGCTGGCACCGGAACGCGGGATCGATATCGATGCCATCGTCGGCCTCGGCCATTTCCGTGATGCGGCTGGCGAGCTGATCCCGGCGGAGTTCCAGTCGGGCATGCTTGGCATGAGCGAGACTTTCGCACCGCACAGCGCCGAGCCCCTGAACTATCGTATGCCGGCGGACAAGCCGTTCTGCTGCGGCCGTCCGGTGGGGGGCTATGAACGCCGCATTGTCGATCCCGAGACAGGCGCTGAAATGCCCGTGGGCGAAGTCGGCGAGCTGCAACTGCGCGGCGGGGCGCTGATCACTGGCATGTACAAGCGGCGGCGGGCCGAGGTGTTCACTCCGGATGGCTTCTATCCGACCGGCGATCTCTGCCGCATCGATGCCGATGATTTCCTCTATTTCGTCGCGCGGCGGAACGACATGATCAAGACCCGCGCGGCCAATGTCTCGCGGCTGGAAGTGGAGGCGGCCCTCAACGCATTGCCGGACGTGGCCTTGGCCGTGGTGACCGGG
>JANLSP010000093.1:0-2683 GCA_031362485.1 Novosphingobium sp. | reverse complement strand
GAGCTGTTCCATGTAGAGCCCGTTGAAATCGAGCGGCTCGAGCATGAGCGGCGGAAAGCCGGCATCGCGCACTGCATCGGCGATGACCCTTCGGGCGAAAGGAAACAGGATGCGCGGCGCTTCGGCGAAAGTGAAGGCGTGGGCCTGCGCCTCGTCGAGATTGCGCATGCCGATCAGGCCGCAATAGGACAGTTCGACAATGTACGCCGTGCCTTTCTCGCACTTGGCGGAGACGGCAATCTTGAGTTCGACTTCCTCGACCTCGTCGGCGATCTTGCGGGCAGCGATGTTGAATTGCACATCCATCTGCGGGGCGTCGTTCCATTGCAGGCTATCGGGAGCGCCGGGATTTTCGACCGAAAGATCTTTCACATATTGCGTGATGATTCCCGCCGCCGGGTCAGAATCTTCGCCGTTGGCTGCACTCGAAAGATCGAGATTGGAAATGATGTTGCCATCGTCGGCCATGATAGGTGCCTTCTTCAATGGGATAATAGGGAAATCTGGCGGCGCGCCTAGCACCGCCCCGGGCAGGGGGCAATGGCATTGCTTCGGCGCGCTGCGGCTTGCCGAGTGTTGCCCCGCAGCAACGCCAAGGGGCGCTTTGCGACGAATCGAGAATAAAACGCCGTGATTGAGCGGCGGGGAGCGTTGTTGGATTGTAAAACTTGCCTATCTAAGGTTACATTGCAGCCATCGCCGCAAGCAGCGGCAGGATACCATTCGCCGCAAGCTTGCGGCAGGAACGGAAAAATGGACGTGACTATCCAGATCGTCATCCTCGCGATGATCGCCGCCTTTCTCGGTCTGAGACTTTATTCGGTGCTTGGCCGCCGCGCGGAGCATGAGGAAGAGCCGATCCGGGGCCGCTTCGATGAGAAGACCGGCCATCCCGGAGTTTTGCCGCCCACAGTGCCGCGTGTCGCCGGTGCTCAGCCGGCCCCCGAAATGCGCCCCGAACTTGGCGCGGGTGTGCCTGCGGTCGAGCGCGGGCTGCGCGAGATAGCAGCGGCCGATCGCCGCTTTGATGCGGTTGCCTTTCTGGATGGCGCTCGCGGGGCCTACAGGATGGTGCTCGAAGCCTTCTGGCGCGGTGACAAGGAGGAACTCGGTCAGTTGTGCGACCGAGACGTTTTCGAAGGCTTTGTCGGCGCAATCGATGCACGCACGGCGGCCGGAGAAGTGATCGAAAATCGCCTGATCCGGATTGATGATGTGTCTTTTGCGAGCGCCAGTTATGACGCTCCGATGGCGCGCATTTCGGTGCGCTTCGCCGCCGACATCGCCGCGCTCACCCGCGATGCGGCGGGCAATGTTATTGCCGGTTCGCTCGACGATGCCGTCGAATCGCACGACGTGTGGACCTTTGCCCGCGACGTGAGCTCACCCGATCCCGACTGGCTGCTCGACGAGACCGACGAGGGCTGACTGCAGTGCGGGGCGGGCACGTTCGAAGTCTCGCTGCACTTCTCACGATCCTGCTCCTCGCCGCTTGCGGCCGGCTGATCCCGCCGGTCACCCCGCCGCCGCCGCCCGGGACAGCACTGTCAGCAGGCCTGTTTCGCGGACCTGACATCGCCACCCTTCGCATCGATGCTGCGGACGCCGCCGCGGCCTTGGCCTCATTCCGCGAAAGTTGCCCGCGCCTGCTCGCACGCAGCGATGCCAGCATGCTGACCGAACGGGCCGACTGGAAGCCGGCCTGCGATGCCGCCGCGACCTGGCCAGCGGCAGGGTCTGCCGGATTTTTTGCCCGCTTCTTCGAGGCCGTGCGCATCGGCGATGGCAATGCCTTTGCCACCGGCTATTACGAACCCGAGATCGCGGGAGTTCGTCGGCGCCAGCCGGGCTACGACGTGCCGGTCTATCGCATGCCGCCTGATTTGGTGCGGGCAAAGGTCGGCGATGCACCGCCCGGCAGCAACGGTCAGCAACCGCTTGGCCGCTATGACGAGACCGGCAAATTCATGCCCTATTTCGATCGCACCGAGATCGAGGAAGGCGCGCTGATGGGCAAGGGGCTGGAAATTGCCTGGGCGCAGGACAGCCTCGAATTCTTCTTCCTCCAGGTCCAGGGCTCAGGCCGTCTGCGCGGACCCGATGGCACGGTGGTGCGCATAGGTTATGCGGGGCAAAACGGCTATGCCTATACAGGCATCGGCAGCGCCATGCGCGCGCGCGGGCTGATCGGCAACGCGCCGGGCCAGTATTCGGGATCGATGCAGGGCATCATGCAATATGTCCGCGAGAACCCGGAAGCGGGCAAGGCGCTGATGCGCGAGAACAAGAGCTGGATCTTTTTCCGCGAACTCACCGGGGATGGTCCGTTAGGTGCACTTAACGTGCCGGTAAGGGCGCGTTCGAGCGTCGCCGCCGATCCCAAATTCGTGCCGCTGGGCGCGCCGGTCTGGCTGGCGCTGGATCGCACCGAGGCTAATGGGTTGTGGATTGCGCAGGACACCGGCGGCGCAATCAAGGGTGCAAACCGCTTCGATACGTTCTGGGGTGCCGGTGACGATGCCAGGCTGATTGCCGGCGGGATGAGCGGGCGGGGCAAAAGCTTCCTGTTCTTGCCCAAAGGCATATTGCAGCGCCACGGCCAACGGTGAAGCACCCGCTATCGCGTGAGGAGGCCGCGCTGTGGTCGCGACTGGCGCGCACCGTCAGGCCGATCCATCGCGAG
>JANLSP010000088.1:0-4416 GCA_031362485.1 Novosphingobium sp. | reverse complement strand
GCGCCGGTGCAGGCCATCTTGAGGTGGGTGAAGTCCTCGTACCATTCTATGTCTGCTGCGCTCTTGCCGCTGATCTGCTCCCACAGTGCGATGGTCTCCTCGCGGCTGCCCATGCCGGGCAAGTGGCGCCCGCGCTGCGCGCCGGGGCCGTGCATGGTGTCTGACAGGACAAGGAACCAGGCGAGGTCATGCAGCGCGCCGCCCAAGGAGGGCTGTTCCCAGTCCATCACCGCGACGACTTCGCAGGCATCGTTGAACATCATGTTGCCGATACGCGCGTCGCCCCAGACGAGGCCGGAGGGCTGGTTGGCGGGGGTCAGACCTTCCAGCCGAACGAGCGCATCGCGCAGGATCGGCGCGACCGGATCGTCCTTCACCCATTCGACGAATCGGACATATTTGTCCCACTCCTGCGCGAAGCCTTCGGGGGCGTGGGCGGGGCCGCGCAGGAACTGGACTTTTTCGAGCGGGACCTTCTGGATCAGCGCGAGCTGGGTCACGCCTTCTTCCCAGATCTTGCGGTGCTGCGCGTCGCTGAGCTGCGAGACCCAGCCCTCGAGCGCATAGGGCGGCATCGAGACGGGCACCCGGCCGTGCTTCTTCTCCATGACGAAGAACGGCTTGCCGAGCAGGCCTGCGTCCTGTTCCAGCCAGAAGACCCTGGCGACACGCACGTAATTGCCTTCATGCAGCACGCGCATCAGCTCATATTGTTCCTCGAACAGGTTGTCGGGGAACACGGTCATCTTTTCGGGTTTGATGCGCACGACCATGCCCTGGCTCTTTGCCGCGCCCGCTTCGTTCCAGTGGGCATCGAACAGGATGGTTTCGTGGCTCATCCCGGCGCCGCGCGGATAGTCCAGATTGTCGATGACCATGGCGCTCGTGCCGGGCAATTTCGCCGAGAGCCAGCCGGTCAGCGCCCCGGCCAGCTCGGCAAGGTCGCGGGTTTCGGGCGCAACTATCTGGTCGGACAAGGCATAGTCTCCCGGCTGGTTCCAGTGTTCACAACTGCGAACAATTATTCGCTAACGCACTAGAGCGTTGCAGCCAAAGCGTCAAGTATTGGCCGGGGCTGCTCCGCCGATGAATGCCGTGATCCGCGTGCAGGCAGCCCGCAATTGCTCGCCTGCCTCCATTGCCTGGGCAC
Organism: Novosphingobium sp.; assembly: GCA_031362485.1. Taxonomy (GTDB): domain Bacteria; phylum Pseudomonadota; class Alphaproteobacteria; order Sphingomonadales; family Sphingomonadaceae; genus Novosphingobium. The sequence goes on along the minus strand of JANLSP010000088.1, from coordinate 3,266 downwards.
CAGTCATCGGCGCCTGGAAACCGGCGATCACCAGCGCGAAGCTGACTTTCCCCTTGGCGTCGAACACCGGTGCCATCAGCGCGGCGACAGGATAGACCGCGGCGCCATCCACTTCGGGGATCGGCACCACCGGGATCTCGTCGGTCTCATCGCCCTGGAGATAGCTGGGCGTCGGCGCGCCAATCACGACTCCCGGATTGCGGACATGGATGATGAAGCCATGAGCCCTTGCAAAGGCCATGTTGCGCCACATCAGCGCCACCCGGTCGGGTTCGGGGCGCGGCGTTGCGCGCTCAAGCCAGGCCAGCGCCTCGGCTTCGGCCCAGGCATAATAGACCACCGCCTGCGCGGAGCGCAGCTTCATTCGTGTGCCGATCGGCACCGGATAGGCGGCGTGGCTGGCCGAGGCCGCCCGGTCGCGCAGCAGCATCTCGTCTGCCTCGAGGCTGTAGACGCCGCAAACCACATCGAAGGCATCCGCCAGCGCACGCATCTCGGGCTTGGCGATCTGCAGCGGCGAGGCGTGTTCGGCCGCAGTCCGGCCAATCGCTGCCAGCGCCGGGCCGAGCACATAGGTCTTGTCGCTGGTGCGGTAGAGATAGCCGACATCGACGAGGCCAGTAAGCAGGGCATGGCAGGTCGCCCGGCTGAGCTTCAGCGCGCGCACCAGATCGGTCAGCGCGAAGGCCTGGCCGGGATGATCGGCAATAAAATTCAGAATGGCGGCAACGCGCCAGACACCGGGGGATGATCGCGACATGGACGTTCTATTCGCTATTTCGAACGACCGCGTCAAGAGCGGCTTGTGGCTTAGCCTCAGATGATCTTCAGCTCGGCCAGCTCTGCAATGCGCTCGTCGCTGTAACCCAGCAGACCGTGCAGCACGTCGCGGTTGTGCTCGCCGATCATCGGCGGCGCCATGCGAATGGTGGCAGGGCTGGCCGACATCTGCGCGAGCGGGCTGGCGATCAGATCGACATAGCCGGCCTCGGCATGCGCGTGCGGCGTGCGTGCCTTGAGGCCGCGATACTTCACCTGCTCGTCTTCCCAGACGTCGGGCAGATCGTTGTATTTCGCCGCGGGAATACCGGCCTCGTCGAACATCGCGAGCAGCTTTGCCACGGGAAACTGGCTGCTCCATGCGTCGATGATCTCGATAAGCTCGGCCTGACCGGAGCGCGCGCGCTTGAAATTGGAATCGAAGCGCGGATCGGTGAACAGTTCGGGCTGCTCCATCAGCACGGTGAGGCGGCGATAGTGTTCGTCGGTCCCTGCGGTGAGATAGACGATACCGTCGCTGCCGTGGATGAGGTCCGCCGGGCCGCCGCCGTTGCCGCCATTGCCGAGGCGCGGCGGCGGGAATCCGCTGATCAGGTAATCCTGCATGATGTGGCTGATCATGGCGACCGAGGTATCGAGCAGGGCAATGTCGATGAATTGGCCAAGGCCCGAATTGTGGCGGTGCATCAGGGCGCCCATGATCGCCAGCGCGGCGTTGTGGCCGGTGACGAAGTCGACCAGGCTGGGTCCGGCCTTCAGCGGACCCGCGCCAGGCTTGCCATCGGGAATGCCGGTGACCGCCATCATGCCCCCGGTCGCTTGAAACAGCCCGTCATAGCCCGGCAAGGCCGCCATCGGCCCGGTCTGGCCAAAGCCGGTGACCGAGCAATAGATCAGCCGCGGGTTAATCGCTTTCAGACTCTCGTAGTCAAGGCCGAAGCGCTTCAGGTCGCCAACCTTGTAGTTCTCGATCAGCACGTCCGATTGCAGTGCGAGGGCGCGGATTATTTCCTGACCCTCGGGCTTGGAGTGGTTGACCGTGATCGAGCGCTTGTTGCGGTTGGAAACGGTGAAGAAGCTCGACTGGCGGGTCTCAATCCCGTCCTTGCCCGGGACCCATGCCGTGCCATAGCCGCGACCGTCATCGCCCACACCGGGGCGCTCGATCTTGATCACGTCAGCCCCCAGATCGCCGAGGATCTGCGCGCCCACCGGGGCGGCGAAGACGCGGGACATGTCGATGACGCGAATACGATCAAGGGCGGCGGGGGTCGTGGTCATATGGTCTGCCTGCTTGCTGTTCAGTCGTTCAGGATTCGCGCATCCCTAGCCGCCTGCACGAGCATGGCCAAGTGGATAGCGATGCGCGAGATTTCGGCTGCATTGCCACGAAATGCCAGCTTTCAGAATCGCCGGGCATGGCTATAGCACGAGGAAAGCGGCAGAAGCCGGCAACGCCATGAAGACAAGGGATGAGGAAAATGACCGGACAGTCGGCCACGAAAGTTGCGATCATCACTGGCGCCGGCAGCGGAATCGGACTTCAGACCGCGAAGCTGCTCCACCAGTCGGGCATAGCCGTGGTCGGCGTCGGGCGCGATACCGGCAAGCTGGCAAATCTCGAGAAGGAGATCGGCGATCCGGCCATGGTGGCGACGATTTCGGTCGATGTGACAGCGGACGATGCGCCCGCGCGGATCGTTGCCCTCGCGCTCGAGCGCTTCGGGCGGATCGATTTCCTGATCAACAATGCCGGTGTCGGTAGCCCCAAGCCGGTCGATGAAGCGACTGACGAGGACTACGATGGCATGATGAATGTCATGCTGCGCGCGCCGTTCCGCTTGTGTCGCGAAGTGATCCCGCACCTTGGGCCGGGCGCAAGCGTGGTCAACATTACCTCGACTTATGCCCATATCGGCGGGCGGCGCGGGGGGGCTTACTCTGCTGCCAAAGGCGGCCTCAAATCGCTGACCGAGCACATGGCCTGCGAATATGGCCCGCGCGGAATCCGCTCAAACTGCGTGGCGCCAGGCGTGACCCGCACCGAAATGGTCGCGCACCGCTTTGCTGACGAGGCGTTCAAGCGGATCAATGTCGAGACCACACCCTATCCGCGGCTTGCCGATCCGGAAGACACGGCAGGCGTCATCGCCTTCCTGTGCTCGCCTGCATCGGAAATGATCAACGGTCAGTCGATTGTCGTCGACGGCGGCTGGACCAAGACCAAGTATCTTTCGCCGCGCGTGACGAATACCACTTGGATCGATCCGGATTGAGGGAGATTGAGCAATGATCAGAGGCATCCACCACGTCGGCATCAATTGCCGCGATATGGACCGGATGGTGCGGTTCTATGGCGAGGCGTTCGGCTTCCAGCCGGTCGATGAGGGCTTCGGCTGGGCGGACGAGCCGATGATGGACCACATCGTCGATGTGCCGGGCTCGGCCGCCAAAGGCATCATGCTGCGCGCTGGCACCTGCTATCT
>JANLSP010000027.1:0-5800 GCA_031362485.1 Novosphingobium sp. | reverse complement strand
GCCGAAGCCCCTTCGCTGGTCATCGATGAAGTGGAGCGGATCTGGTCCGATATCGATATGCGCGACGACTGGACCGCTTTCGAAGAAAAGCTCACTGCGATCCGTGCTTTGGCGGCAGCGCTGGGCGAAGCGCCGGCAGCGGCGGGCCACTTGCCAAGGCATAGCAGTAGTTAATTGATCCTCCCACTGCCATAAGGCTTTTAATCAAGACTGCTTCTTCGCTATGGAGAAGCCACCAGACAGCCATTAACCTTTCGGTGTCAAAGCAAGCGCGTGAGCCAGACTGAAATCATTTCCATCAACCCATCGACGGGTGAGGAATACTTCCGTGCCCCGATTGGCAATGCGGAAGAAGCTGTGGCCCGCGCGCGCCGGGCATGGCCAGCATGGGCGGCGCAGCCGCTTTCCACCCGCATGGAACTGCTCCGCCGCTTTGCCAACGAAGTGCGCAAGATCAGCGACAAACTTGCCGAATCCATCGCTCACGAAACCGGTAAACCGATGTGGGAAGCGCGCGCCGAAGTCGAACTTGTCGTCGCCAAGGTCGAAGTTTCGATCCGCGCCTATGCCGAACGCACGTCCCAGCGCAAGCTGGACAATGCCATTCAGGGCACCAGCGCGCTCAGGCACAAGCCACATGGTGTCATGGCAGTGATCACACCATTCAATTTTCCGGCTCACCTGCCCGCATCGCACATCATCCCGGCGCTGATTGCCGGCAATGCCGTTGTGCTCAAGCCCAGCGAGAAGGCGGCGGCGACCGGAGATTTGCTCGCCCAGTGTTTCCACAAGGCGGGGATTTCCGCCGCCGTGGTGCAAGTGCTGTTTGGCGGGCCGGCCGAAGGCATGGCGCTGGCCACTTGTGACGGAGTGGACGGGGTGCTGTTTACTGGCTCTGCCCACGCAGGCATCGCCATCAACCGCAAGCTCGCCGCCCGGCCTGACAAGGTCGTCGCACTGGAGATGGGCGGCAACAACCCGATTGTCGTTTGGGACACCCCCAAGATCATCGATGCCGCCGTGCTGGTGATCCAGTCCGCCTTCACCTCTGCTGGCCAGCGCTGCAGCTCTGCCCGGCGGCTGATCGTCAAGGACTCGATGTATGATTCGTTGATTTCTGAAATCAAGAATCTGGCGGACCGCATCATCGTCGGCGCGCCGTTCGGCGAACCGGCCCCCTTCATGGGCCCGGTAATCGACAATGCCGCCGCTGACGGGTTGACAGAAAGCTTCGTCTACATGCTGACCAATGGCGGCAAGGCGATCAAACACCTGCAGCGCACCCACGAGGCGTTGCCGTTCCTGACCCCGGCGATCATCGACACCACCGGGATGGCCGAACGCCCCGATGTCGAGCTGTTCGGTCCTATCCTTCAGGTCATCAGGGTGGACGAATTCGACGCGGCCATCGCCGAAGCAAACAATACGCGCTTCGGCCTTTGCGCCTCACTGATCGGCGGCGACCCGCAGGAATACAACCGTTTCTGGGCCAATATCCGCGCGGGTATCATCAATTGGAACCGGCCGACGACAGGCTCGCCGCTGAGCGCGCCATTTGGCGGCGTCGGCCTTTCCGGCAATCATCGCCCGACCGGCTTCTATGCAGCCGACTACAGCGCCTACCCGGTCACCTCCGCCGAAATGGAACAGCCCCGCGCAAACATCGGTACGGGCTTCAGGGAATCGACCTAGAAACCGTTCACGACGATGTCGGCTTCGGTGAGCCCGTCTTCGCGCTTGCGGACCTGAACGGCAAATTCCGCCTGGCCCTTGCTGCCGCTCAACTGGTGCGTTTCTTTGTCAGCGCGGTAGCGCACGGCAAACCCGGCGGCGCGGACCCGGGCATGATAGAAGTCGACGATGGCAGAGGGCTCGACCGGAGAAACAAACCGGACGCTCCGCAACCGGCAGCCGTCAATGTTGCTTCCCGCTGCTTCCTGCAAGTTGCCTCGCGGATATATAGGCAAGGCTGGCGGCAGTTGCAGCGACCATGCCAGCGCATAGTCAGCGCTCGCGCCGCAAACTTTGCCTGGCCCCTTGATCGCAGCAGCGCGCTGTGCAGCGGCGACGCCATCGCGCAACACCGGATCAGGCTCGCCATCTGCCATCGGAGCGGCTGGAATTGAGCCTCCCGACAACTTCTCGGCCTCGGCCTTCGCCGCAGCAACCATTTCGTCAGTCTGCACAAAGGGCGGCAGCACGATAACCGGCGGGCCGCCCCCGCTGATTGCGGCTTCTGCCTGATTGCGCGTGGCGAGATCGGCATCGACCATCATTGGCGCAGCAAGCGCCAGGGCCAGACCGGACTTGTCTGTTCCAACCTCTGGTTCACCACTGCTGCCTGAGCCACAGGCCGCAAGCAGCAGCAAACCGGCGCAAGCAAGGCCGGCAATGAGTATTCGGGAGGCAGTCATCAGAAATCCGGCATGATTGCAGGGCGGCATGGTTAAATCGGGGTTAGCTTTCGGATGAAAAGCTTAAGATGCGGTTGCAGCAGGGCTTGCTTTCCAAGGCCTGCGCACCCCATGTCAGCGCATGTCAGCCACTTGCCTTGCTACCCGCGCGATAATTCGCCTCTCGCCGAGCGCGGACGGCGAGGATGTGACTGGCTTTCTCCAGGGGCTTGTGACGCAGGACGTGGCAGGCGACTTGCCGGTCTGGACCGGGCTTTTGACTCCGCAGGGCAAAGTGCTGTTCGATTTCCTTGTCTGGGGCGATGGCGCTGACTTGCTGGTCGATTGTGAGGCCGCTTCCGCTGACGCGCTGGTCAAACGCCTTTCGATCTATCGCCTGCGCCGCGCCATCAAGATCGCCCGCGAGCCTGACCTCGTAGTCCACTGGCGCGCAGAGCCGGGAAATGACCCCCGGCTAGCTGCGCTGGGGACCCGCTGGATCGCCCCGGCGGAGCCCGACGCTGGCAGCGCCGACCCGGCATGGCTGGCGCATAGACTGGCACTGGGGGTGCCTGAGGGCCGCGCTGATCTGGGCGATGGCGAAACGCTGTGGCTTGAATGCAATGCTGCCGAGCTGAACGGCGTCAGCTTTACCAAGGGCTGCTACGTAGGTCAGGAAAACACCGCGCGGATGAACTGGCGGCAAAAAGTGAACCGTCGGCTGATAGTCGTGCCGATCGAGCGATCGGATCCTGATCGGCGACGCACCGCCTATCCTGAACTTGGCTTGGCACTCGATTACTTGCGCGTCGAGGCTATCCCCGCAGACCTCGCGCCGTCCTGGCTTCAGTCCGGCTGAGGCGGCGGGGGCATCCCTACCTTGATCGAGAAATCCTTGAGCAATTGCTCAGCTGTGTCACGAGCCGCAGTCTCCGGCAGGCCAAGCGCGCCAGCCAGTGGCTGACCCATCAGCGAATCGCCCAAAGCCATGAGGACCAAAGTCTGGGTTATCTCGCGCATGTTGAACGGGCCGGATTCGTGCATTTCATCGACCAGATCGTGAATTGCATCGACAATCGGGTCCAGTGCATCCTTGTTGCCAGAGGTCAGCATCCAGCTTGCAAGCATGCCGCCGCCTTCACGGCCAAATGCGTCAAACGTCATGTCGACGACTTCACGCGGGCTGCCAACGCCAATGCGACTCGCGGCGACGGCCTTGGCGATAGACGCACAGATTGTGCTTGCCAGATGCCGTGCCAGAGCCTTCTGCAGGCCGTTTGCCGAGCCGAAATGATGGAGCAGGTTGGCATGTGTGCGGCCGACACGAGCGGCGACCGCTTTGAGGGTAACCGATTGCGGCCCTGATTCTATCAGCATTTCCCGCGCCGCCGTCAGTGCCATGCTGCGGCTTTCATCTTGCGATAGGCGTTTTCTAATTGACATAATTGTTAGTTATATTATCTTCCGACAAATGCAACATACCGTTTCTTCGCCCTTAATTGCCCCCCGCGATGCTGGCAAGCATGTCAGTAATCAAGATATAACCGTGCGTGATCTGCGTTTCCTGCGCGGCAGCGCTCCGCGGCGCTGGTGGCTGAACGGCGATCCCATTGCCACGGCCTGGTTTACTGCCCTTTCCGGCACCTTTCCGCGCGGCGAGGCTTTCTTTGTCGAGTCTGTGAAGGCCCATCGCGAAGGCGTGCCCCCTCAACTTGATTCGCAGATCCGGGATTTCATAATTCAAGAGGTCAACCACAGCCGCGAACATCTGGCACTCAATCGCCTTGCGAGCGCAGCGGGCTATGACATGGCCCGCATCGACCGCCGGGTCGAGGAATCGATGGGGCTGCTCAAGGGACGGCCGGTAATCCTCGACCTCGCCTCAACCATGGCGCTCGAACATTTTACCGCGATGATGGCCCACGAGTTCCTCGATCATCCCCAACATTTCGCCGGTTCCGATCCGGAAGTTGCAAACCTGTGGCGCTGGCATGCGATCGAGGAGATTGAACACAAGGCCGTGGCCTATGACACATGGTTGCACGCAACCCGGGGTTGGAGCCGCTGGAAGCGCTGGAAGGTCAAGGCCCTGATCATGAGCCTCGTCACCAGAAACTTCATACGCCATCGCGTTGCCGACACGCTGGATCTGCTGGCGCAGGACGGACTGACAGGCGCGGGGGTCAAGTGGCGGCTCTTCGCATTTCTCTTCTGGAAGCCCGGCGTTTTGCGCCGGATTTTCCCGGCATGGCTGGCCTACTACCTGCCGGGCTTCCACCCCTGGAATGCCGACGACCGCAATCTCATAGCCACAGCAGAACGCGAACTGGCAGCGGCGCGCGCAGCCTAGGCTGCGCGCATCAGGCTTTCGCCGTCCTGGTCACTGCGACTGGCAACTTCGCGCACATAACCGATCGATACAGCCGCCTGTCCGCGACCTTTGCTGAACCGCAGCGACCTTTCGCCAGTCGGGCAAAAGCCGGCCTTTTCGAGTACGCGGCCCGAAGCAGGGTTGTCAGCGAAATGGTGTGCGAGGATCCGCTGATGCCCCAGTGCATCGGCAAGACGCAGAACGGCTCGCGCAGCCTCGCTGGCATAACCCCGCTGCCAATGGTCCCGTGCGATCCAATAACCCAGTTCCACCTCGTCCGACTTGCGGCTCAGGCTGATGCAGCCGATAAGCTGAGCGCTTGCCGCAGGCAGTGTAATCAGGAAATGCGGCAACAGCCGGTCCTGCTCACGCCGGACAAAGTCCATGGCGTCCTTGATCCCATACGGCCATGGTGCCACGGCGAGATTGCGGACCACACCTTCGTCGGCGATGGCTGCAAACAGATCGCTCCAGTCCTCCGGCCAGCTTGGCCGCAAAAACAGCCTCTCGCTGCGAATGAACATATTCCGTCTCCACTCGTAAGCCCCGCAGTGGCCGGCAATTAGGCCGCGTGCGTGACATCTGCATGACCTCTGCGACCGGGCGGGCTCGCATTGCGCCGTCCGGATCGAAAAGTGCTGAGGGAGAGATGAAAAAAGGGAGATGGGCTGGGCCCTCTCCCTCATTGGGCCGGACCTTTCAAGGTCCGGCGGGCCATCCCATCAGGATGACCCTTTATCGGTCATCCAGCTATTCGGCGGCTGCCATCATATCCACCGAGACATACTTGCGGCCAAGTTTGCCAAGGTGAAAACGCACTTTGCCGGCCGCGAGGGCAAACAGGGTGTGATCCTTGCCGAGTCCGACATTAACGCCGGGATAAACCCGCGTGCCGCGCTGGCGAATGATGATATTTCCGCCGATCACGTCCTGACCGCCGAACTTCTTCACGCCGAGACGCCGACCTGCTGAATCGCGACCGTTGCGCGAAGAGCCGCCTGCTTTCTTATGTGCCATTTGAACTGACTCCGAATCT
>JANLSP010000139.1:0-2703 GCA_031362485.1 Novosphingobium sp. | reverse complement strand
GCCGGCGAGCCTTGCGGCGGGAATTGCGCCCTATTTGCGCTACATGCCGAGGCTGACCCCGGCCCAGCAGGCCGCTGCTGCCAATTTCGGGCAATTTCCGCGCGCATCCGAAATCGGCCGCGATGATCCCCGCGTGGCGTTATATTCCACCGCCCCGGCGCGGCGGCCGGCCTTGGCAAGCGTCGATTCCGGCCTGATCCCAAAGGGCGAGCCGCTAGGCCGCAATGCCCGCAGTCGCGACAATCGCAATGATCGTGCGAATAGCCGCAACGCTAACGCGCAAGCTGAGCGGCAACGCCCGCCTGAGGTGGCAGTTGGCGAAACGCCTGAGCAGCGGCGCGCCGCGGCATTCCCGCCAGCGCCGGTGCAGCCGAGGCTTATTCCTCCGCCTGTTGTCGCTCCTTCTCCCGCGCCTGTAATTGCCAGAGTCGTGCCGCCAACCCCTGCCGTTATGCAGCCCGCGCCGCGAGCCCTTGGCCCGCCTGCGCCCTCGCCGGTTTCGCTTCCTGCGCCAGCCGCGCCGGTCATGGCTGCACCTGCAGCATTGACTGCGGTTGTGGCCGCTACGGCACCAGTCCCGCCTTCGGTTCCCGCACCCGCTCGTGACTTGCCGGCCAGCACTCCGGCCGCGCAGACACCGGCGCCCGCGCCGCCCGTTCCGCCGACACCGCGCCGCCAGAGCCTGTCCGAAGCCTTCAGTGATCTTGGGCGCCCAACGGCCGACGCAACGCCTGCTTCGGGCGCGGTTGATATCCGGCGCATCCGCCCCGCGCGTGAACCGGGGCCGGGGGCGGCTCCGCCAGCGCAAGTCGCACCGGTCCATCCCAGCCGTATCTGGGTTCAGCTCGCGACCGGCCGCGACAAGAGTGCGCTTGGCTTTGACTTCCGACGGATTGCGCGCGAGGCCGATGCGGCCTTTAAGAACAGGCGTTCCTTTGTCAGCAACTGGGGCCAGACCAACCGCCTGCTGACGGGACCTTTTGAAACCGAAGCAGCGGCGAATGCGTTCATGGGCCAGTTGCGCCGCGCCGGCATCGACGGAGCATTTGTCTGGACCAGTCCGGCCGGGCAGGTGGTCGACGCATTGGCGGCAAAGTAAGCCGGACCCCGGTCTTTTCCACACCTTGTAAACAGCCAAGTCGAAAATTGCCGTTTGAGGGATTCGCAAGTGGCACGATGTCCGTCACTAGCCGTTTGCACAGGGCCGAATACCGAGAGATGGACGCACATGGTGGAAATGATGGCCGGACACGACGATATCGAACGCGAAGACGACGCGGCGCCGGTCGATATGCTCGCCTCGCTGTTCGAGGCGCGTGGCTGGCCGCATGAATTCGTCGGCCAGGATGAGATTTCGGTTGAGGTCCAGGGAAGCTGGGCAAGTTATCAGCTGCGCGGCATCTGGCGGCCCGAGGACCATGTCCTGCAGTTGCTCTGTCTGCCTGACATCCGAGTGCCGGATGATAAGCGCGCGGCCATGTTCGAAGTTTTGGCGTTGATCAACGAACAGCTCTGGCTCGGTCATTTCGATGTCTGGTCGAATGGCGGCGTGCTGCTTTATCGGCATGGCCTGATGCTTGGCGATGAAGGACTGCTCAGCCCCGGCCAGGCGCAAGTGGCGGTGGAATCGGCGATTGAGGAATGTGACCGGTTCTATCCTGCATTCCAATTTATCCTGTGGGGCGACAAAAGCCCTGCCGATGCGCTGGCCGCCGCGCTGGTCGATGCGGCGGGGGAGGCTTGAGTTTCTTCTATCCTCGCCCCATGGGGGAGAGGATACGAAGGCTTGGCAGCGTGGCTGCCTAGCTGAGTTGGAGAGGGGGCTGTGCCATCCAGGACGCATAAACCCCTCTCCCAGCTTCGCTAGACCCCTTCGGGATCAAGCTGCGCTACCTCTCCCCATCGGGGAGAGGCGGTCGGCGGCGCAACGGAGCACTGCATTGCAAAAACTCAATTCCGTTCTCATCATCGGCTGCGGCAACATGGGCGGGGCGATGCTGGCCGGATGGTTGGCTGGCGGTATGTCGCCCGCGCGCTTCACCGTGGTCGATCCATTCCTCGAATCTGCTCCGGCGGGGGTCGAACTGTTTGGCGAGTTGCCCGAGCGCCGCTTCGATGCGATCCTGCTGGGGGTAAAGCCGCAGATGCTTGGCGAAGTCGCACCGCAAATTGCGGCACTTGCGGCTGGCGAGACAATCCTCCTCTCGATTCTCGCTGGGGCCGAGCTGGCCAGCCTGGCTGCGCGGTTTCCCGCTGCCAAAGGCATTGTCAGGATCATGCCCAATCTTGCCGCAGCGATCGGCAAATCGCCCATCGCGCTTGCGGGGCTCCGGTTGGACGAGGCGGACAGGGCCGCGGTGGCGGCGTTGATGGCCCCGCTCGGCTCGCCAGAATGGCTGGATGAGAGCCAGTTCGATGCGGTGACGGCGCTCGCCGGCTCGGGCCCGGCTTTTGTCTATCGTTTCATCGATGCGCTGGCGCAGGGCGGCGCGGCGCTGGGGCTGCCTGCCGAACAGGCGCAGCGCCTCGCTCTCGCGATGGTCGAAGGCGCGGGCGCGTTGGCCTCGGCATCCGAACTTGCACCAGGCGAACTCGCGCGCCGCGTCGCCAGCCCGGGCGGCACCACCGAAGCCGGGTTGAAGGTGCTTGATGCCGACGCTGCGCTCGCGCGTCTGGTCGCGGCTACTCTGCAAGCGGCGGCGG
>JANLSP010000611.1:0-2831 GCA_031362485.1 Novosphingobium sp. | reverse complement strand
AGCAGGTCTACCGTCAATTGGTCATGCTGAAAATCCCAAGCGGCACCTGCGTTGGCGGCAGTAGCCAATGACCTCTCCTTGATTTCCCCCTTCGCTTCAAAAGCTATTTTCCATTCGACAAGAGGATCGATCAATTCGATCGAAGTTAAGTGTTTCGATGAATCGCCAAGGGTTTTGATCGCTTGCACAACTTGGCGAGCTGCTTCACAGGTCTCAAAGAGATACCATCGTAGAAAAGACTCCGATGTCGACTGTGGTAAAAGTGTGAAACATCGTTCGGTCTCCATCCAAATTTGCTCGGCAACGCGTGTCGCATCCTCCAAGTTCGAAACTATAGCCCACGCGCGTGTTGGCCGCGAGGCGCTGCATCAGCTGCTGCGAGGTTTCACTCATCAGGTCTTTATCCTGGCGCTGGTTGGGTCATAGAGCGGCTTGAGTGATGCGATGGCCGGATAGCGCACTCCGGCAATCTCGATCTCGAAATCATCGGTCCTGATTGGCCCAACCACACCGCCATCTGCGGCGGTGACATATCCCAGCCCGCAGGCACCACCCAAGGTATGGGCATACATCCCTGAGCGAATGTATCCGGCTATCCTTTCGCCCTGCCAGATCGGCTCGTTGTGATAGAGCATCGGCTCACTGGATTTGAGCAAGAACTGGACGAGGCGCTGCTTGAGCCCTTCCTGTTTCTGCCGCAGCAAAGCCTCGCGCCCGATGAAGCCGCCGGGCTTGTCGAGCTTAACGGCAAAACCAAGGCCCGCTTCAAGCGGAGTATCCTCGTCGGTTATGTCATGGCCCCAATGGCGATAGGCCTTTTCCATGCGGAGCGAATTGAGCGCATGATAGCCGGCATGCTTCAAGCCAAATGCCGCGCCCGCAGCGACGATCTCATCATAGACCCCGGCCATGAATTCAGTTGGAATATAGAGTTCCCAGCCCAGTTCGCCGACATAGGTGATGCGGCTGGCACGGACGATTGCATAACCCAGCTCGATTTCCTGGCTGGTCCCGAAAGGGAATCCGCTGTCGCTGAGATCAGTGGGGCTGAGCGATTGCAGCAGCGCCCGCGAATGGGGGCCCATCACGGAAAGCACGCCCATGCCCGATGTGACATTGGTCAGAACGGCATGGGCGCCTTCTGGAATGTGGCGCTTAAGCCAGTTGAAATCCTTGGTTTCGGTCTCGGCCCCACCGATAATCAGGTAGGCATCCCCGCTTAGCCGGGTCACCGTCAGGTCGGCCTCGATGCCACCATTCTGATTGAGCCACTGGGTGTAGACCAGCTTGCCAGCTGCCACATCGACATCATTGGCGCAGACCTGGTTCAGCACCGCGCAGGCATCGCGGCCCTCCAGGCGGAACTTGGCGAAGCTGGTCTGATCAAACAGCGCGACAGCCTCGCGCGCAGACCTGCATTCCGCCGCGCTGGCGTCGAACCAGTTTTGCCGGCCGTAGGAGTATTCATACTTCGGCGCCGAGCCCGGCTCGCCATACCAGTTGGCACGTTCCCAGCCGAATGCCTCGCCAAAACAGGCGCCCGCCGCGACTAACCGGTCATGGATCGCCGATTTGCGCACCCCGCGCGCGGTTTCATACTGCTTGAAGGGATAATGGGTGGCATAGAGCAGGCCGAGGCTTTCGGTCACCCGTTCACGCAGATATTTGCGGTTGTTCTGGAAAGGCATGTTGCGCCGGATGTCGACTGTCCACAGGTCGGCTGGCGGAATTCCATCGCGGATCCATTCCGCCATCACCTTGCCGACACCGCCGGCCGATTGCAGACCGATCGAATTGAGCCCCGCCGCAACAAAACAACCCTTCAGTTCCGCGCTTTCGCCAAGATGATAGCGAACGTCCGGTGTGAAGCTTTCCGGACCGCAGAAGAATTTGAGAATACCTGCATTCTCCAGCGCCGGCACCCGGCGCATCGCGGCAACCAGCAAGGGTTCGAAGTGCTCGAAGCTTCCGGCGATTTCGTCGAAACAGAAATCCTCGGCAATGCCGTCCATGCCCCAGGGGCGGGCATTGGGCTCGAATGCCCCAACCAGCAGCTTGCCGGCGTCGTATTTGTAATAGCCGCAATAGTCGTAGTCACGCAGAACAGGGAGCGTCGCATCGATGCCCTCAACGCCTTCGAACAACACGTAATAGTGTTCGCAGGCATGCAGCGGCGCGGTGACGCCGACGCTGGCGGCAAGATCGCGCGTCCACATGCCGCCGCAAATCACGACACAATCGGCGTCGATCGGCCCATCGGCGGTATCGACCCCGGTCGCCCTCTCGCCGTTGTGGCGGATGCGGGTGACCTTGGTATTCTCGAATATTCGCGCCCCACCGCTACGTGCACCCTTGGCCAGCGCCATGGTGATGTCGACCGCATTGGCATAGCCGTCGCTGGGAATATGGATGCCGCCGACGACATCGTCGACATTGACGATATCCGCGAGCTGCTTGATTTCCTGCGGCGTCACGACATGCACCGGCAGATCGAAGACCTTGGCCATCGAGGCGCTGCGCTTGAGCTCTTCGAAGCGTTCAATATTGGTCGCCATCGAGATAGAGCCGCACTGGCGATAACCCGTAGCTTGCCCGGTTTCGGCTTCCAGTCCGCGGTAGAGCTCACCAGTATATTTGGCGAGCTTGGTCATGTTGATCGAAGGGCGCAGCTGGCCGACCAGCCCGGCCGCGTGCCAGGTGGTGCCGCTGGTCAGCTGCTTGCGTTCGAGCAGCACCACATCCTGCCAACCGATCTTGGTCAGATGATAGGCAATCGAGCAGCCAATCACCCCGCCGCCGATGATGACCACACGCGCCTTGCGAGGAAGCTC
>JANLSP010000546.1:0-12702 GCA_031362485.1 Novosphingobium sp. | reverse complement strand
ATCGACGAGGCCGAACTTGGCCTCGAGATCGCGCGGCGAATGGATCTGGCGGGCAATGATGCTCGCGCGGAAATTGGGTGCATGCGCGGTGACAGTGTCAATGATGCAGTCAGCGGCCGCTTCGCGCTCGGCATCCCAGCTTCGGCCTCCCGGCAGCGTTGGGGCAAAATGCTGGCAAAACAGGCTGGCGACATGCGCGCCCGGCGGCGCAAGCGTGGGGTCGATGGTCGAGGGAATGGTCATCTCGACAATTGGCGCGCGGGACCAGCCAAACGCCCGGGCGTCATCACAGGCGCGGTCCATGTAGTCGAGCCCCGGGGCGATGATGATGCCCGCGCCATGATGCTCGGCCTGCGTCGTGCCGGGCAGGACGGTGAAATCGGGCAGCTCAGACAACGCGACATTCATGCGGAAGCTGGCAGAGCCAGTCTTGTAGTGCGCCATGCGGTGGCGAAATTGCGGGGTCAGATCGGCGGGATCGACCATCCGCGAATAGAGCAGCGCCGGCCCGACATTGGCAGCGACAATCGGCGCGGCCAGTTCCTCTCCGCCTTCCAACACCACGCCTGCAGCCTTGCCGCCATCGACCAGCACCCGGGCAACGGGCGATTCAAGGCTGATCTCAACGCCTTGTTCGCGGCAGGCCGCTGCCATCGCCTCGCTGATTGCCCCCATACCGCCGATAGCATGGCCCCAGGCGCCCTTGTGGCCGTTCACTTCGCCGAACACATGGTGGAGCAGCACATAAGCCGATCCAGGGGTCGATACCCCGGCGAAGTTGCCGACCACGGCATCGAAGGCAAAGGCTGATTTGATCCGGTCATGCTCGAACCAGCCATCAAGAAATTCGCGCGCCGAGAGGGTGAAAGCGGCGAGCAATTCCTGCTGCGTCGCCAGATCAAGCCGGGCCATGGGCCAGCTCTGCCGGACCAGTCTCGCCAGCGCGCGCAGACCGCCGCCGGGTTGGGGTGGCTCAGCCAGCGCGAGGTCGCGCAGCAAAGCGGCGACTTGCTCCAGCGCCTCGAGATAGGCAGGATAGGCCGCCGCATCCTTTGCCGAGTACCGGGCAAATTCCGCCTGGGTGCGCGCCATGCCGCCGCCCAGTTTCAGATAATCATCTTCGAAAGGCAGGAAATTGGCGAGCGGGCGTTCGACAAAGCTCAGGCCGCGCTCGAACAGCGCCATATCATTGATCACTTTGGGGCGCAGCAGGCTGACCGTGTAGCTCGCAGTGGAATTGCGGAAGCCGGGGTGAAATTCTTCGGTGACGGCCGCCCCGCCGACAACCGCGCGCCGCTCGAGAACCCGCACTTTCAGGCCCGCGCGCGCCAGATAGAAGGCACAGACCAGTCCGTTGTGCCCGCCCCCCACGATCAGTGCGTCGTACCGCCGTGTCACTGAGTGCTACCCTTCCTGCTGGCGCGGCCTGCGCCCCGCTGCTAACGGATTGGGCCATGCACGATCCCTCCGGCAAGCAGAATCTGGCGAAAACGCTGTGCGCATAGCAGTCGCCGATGTGGGCGGCACCAATGCCCGCTTTGCCATTGCCGAAGTCGCAGGCGGCACAGTGTGCGCATTAGGCGAGCCGGTGGTGCTCGCGGCGAAAAACCATGTGGGCCTGGCCGATGCGTGGCAGGCCTTTGGCGCGATTCTGGGCGAAGAGTTGCCCCGCCATGCCGCATTTGGACTTGCCGGGCCGATCACCGGAGGGCCGGTGCGCTTTGTCAACTCGCACTGGGTGGTCGATCCGGAGGCGCTGCATGCAGAACTGGGGCTGGACGGCTCGTTGTTGCTCAACGACTTCGGCGCGATGGCACATGCGGCCCACGCTCTGCCGCCGGGAGCTCTGGCTCATCTGTTCGGACCTGACCTGCCCTTGCCGCAGCGGGGCGCGATTTCGGTTATCGGCCCGGGCACTGGCCTCGGCGTCGCAGTGCTTCAGCGGCGCGATGATGGCCCTGTCATCTTGGAGACAGAAGGCTCGCACATCCATTTCGCGCCGCTCGATGTGAACGAAGCCCTGATCTGCGCAGCGATTGCGGCCCGGCATGGCCGGGCTTCGGTCGAGCGTGTCATTTCGGGCCCGGGCCTTGGCGAAGTTGTCCGCACATTCGATCCCGGCGACCGCCGCGACGATGCCGATCTGTGGTCGGCGGCTATCGGCGGCGAATTGCCGCGTGCGCTGGATCTGTTCCTCGCCAGCTACGGCGCCGCGGTGGGAGACCTGGCGCTGGCGCACGGCGCGATGGGCGTGGTGCTGACCGGCGGGCTGACCGCGCGCCTGCAACCCTTTCTGGCGGCCAGCCGCTTTCACCCACGCTTCTGCGACAAGGGTCGCTATCGGGCGCGTATGGAGGCGATACCGGTCAAGCTGATCACCCATCCGCAACCCGGTCTGTTTGGTGCCGCTGCGGCTTTTGCAAGAGAATTGCCATGAATCAGATTGATGTACTGATGCGGCTTGCGCCCGTCATCCCCGTGCTGGTGATCGACGACGCCCGCCATGCCGTGCCCATTGCCCAGGCGCTGGTTGCCGGCGGATTGCCGGTGCTCGAAGTGACGCTGCGCACACCGGCCGCGCTCGATGTCATCCGCGCCATGGCCGAGGTGCCTGGCGCGGTCGTCGGCGCGGGAACCGTGCTCAATCCCGCCGATCTCGATGCGGCTCTGGAAGCGGGCGCGCAGTTCATCGTTTCTCCTGGGCTCACCCCGGCACTCGGCACGGCGGCCGTGGCCTCTGGCGTACCCTTCCTGCCCGGCACGGCCAATGCTGCCGATATTATGCTCGGGCTCGATCTCGGTCTCACCCGGTTCAAGTTCTTTCCTGCCGAGGCTTCGGGCGGAATTGCCGCGCTGAAGGCCATCACGGCACCGTTTGCCATGGCGCGCTTCTGCCCGACCGGGGGGATTACCCAGGCACGCGCGGCGCAGTGGCTGGCGCTCGATTCAGTGCTCTGTGTCGGCGGCAGCTGGCTGGTCGGCAAAGGCGCGCCCGATCCGGCGGCAATCGAGGCGGCGGCGCGCTCGGCGGCAGCGCTGGCAGGTTAACCTCTACCTTTGCGGCAGTCCCGCTGCGGAACAGCGTGCGCGCACGGCGCAAGCGGGCTTGGGAATGCGGGAAATTGGGATTATGCGTATGATCACCAATTGGTGTTAACGGGACCACATGATGAAGCACCTCAAAGGAGCTGTGGCACTGGGCCTGTTTGCCCTGGCGGCCGTCGGCGTGGGCACCGCGCTGGTGATGAGCGATCCGCCGCAAACCCCTGCCAACCCCCGTCAGGTCGTTGCCTCTGCGCGCGATGCGGCCCCGCCAAAAGCATCCGCTTCGCCAGCGGACGAGCGCTTTGTCATCAAGCGCATCTTGCCCATCTCGGGACCGATCAAATATGGCGAATGGCATTGGGACGAGGCCAATGTTCCGACCGGTCCGATTGTCGTCACCGTCGATCTTGATGCGCGGGTGATCTCGGTCTTCCGCGGCGGTCACGAAATCGGCGCTTCGGCAGTGCTGCTCGGCACGCAGGAAAAGCCGACCCCCACCGGCGTGTTCCCGATCACCCAGAAGCGGCGGCATCATGTCTCAAACCTCTATGATGCACCCATGCCTTATATGCAGCGGCTGACGAATGACGGTATCACGCTGCACGCGACCAAGGTCGAATGGGGCTATGCCAGCCACGGCTGTATCGGCATGCCTGAAGAATTCGCCAAAAAGGTGTTCGAGACCACCCAATTGGGCGACCGGGTGTTTATCACGCGCGGAAAGAAAGTCGGCATGGGCGATTCGCTGGTTTCGTAAGACCAGCGCCCGCGGTCACTTCAATCCTTGCCAGCGGCCCCGATCATTTCGGCAACCCGAACGAATTTCTCGCGCGGCGCATCTTCGCGGGCGCGGGCGTTTTCAGCCTCTTCAATCTTCTTCCAGTCGCGGAAGGTCACGATCTTGATTCCGCGCGCTTCGGCAAGAGCATCGAACCCGGCCCGGCCATTCCGGCTTGAGGCAGCAAGCGCACCCTCCGCGAAATCTTCGGCAATCCGCTCGACAATCGCGAAGCCGTCTGGTTTGTTCGTCCCGATGGTTCCAGAAGGCCCGCGCCGGGCCCAGCCGACGCAATAAAGCCCGGGCAGGATACGGCCTTCGTCATTGGCAAAACGGCCAGCGCTTTCCTCGAACGGCACGCCTGCGATCGGCGAGGTCTGATAGCCGATGCAAATAACCACCAGATCGGCTGGCACTACATAGGTCTCGCCCGTACCGACCGCACGGGCGCCGTCCAGACGGGTACGTTCAACTTCGACGCCGGTGACTTTGCCTTCTCCAAGTATGGCCTTGGGAGCGGCGAAGAAATCGAATGCAATATCAATTGCCTTGTCCTGCCGATGCGCCTCGGGGATCGCGGCAAAGCTGCGCAAATGGGTGACGGACTTGCGCTGGCCGGGTTCGAGCAAGGCATCTTCGCCATCCTCCGGCAAATCAGCAGCATCGACGCGCGGGCAGGCGCGGGTCAGGTGGCCCAGTTCACCCAGCTCCTTGGGGGTCATGGCGATCTGGTGCGGGCCGCGCCGGCCAAGAATGAATATCTGCTCGGTGCTTGCGGCCTCCAACGCCTCCAGCGCATGGTTTACAATGTCGCTTCCGGCGAATTCCGCACGGGTCTTGGCGAGAATGCGCGCAACGTCCAGAGCGACATTGCCATTGCCGATAACCACGGCATTCTTGCCGGTGAAGTCAGGATCGTGCTCGGCAAATTCGGGGTGGCCGTTGTACCAGCCAACAAAGGCGGCGCTGCCGAAAACATTTCCCAGATCCTCGCCGGGCAGGCCCACTTTCTTGTCATGCGGCGCGCCGGTCGCCAGCACAACGGCATCATACAGTTCCTGCAACTCGGTGATGGCCACATCGCGGCCGACCATGACATTGCCGACGAAGCGCACGTTTTCGGAGAGATTGGTCGCCTCGTAACGGCGGGAAACCGCTTTGATCGACTGGTGATCCGGCGCCACGCCGCTGCGGATCAGGCCGTAAGGCACGGGCAGCATGTCGAAGATATCGACGCGCACATCGTCGCCCCACCGCTTCAGCGCGGCTTCAGCCGTATAATAGCCCGCTGGTCCCGATCCGATGATTGCTATGTGCCTCACAAACTGCCCCTCCAGTCAGGTCAACCCAGATTTGGTTACGACCACGCACATGCCAATGGCCGTTTTGCCAATGTCATCAACGAAAATGCAAAACCGGGCAAGGAGACTTTTGATCGCCGGATCAGTCATGCTTAACGCTTTTTCAAGCGCATATAGTCCATGGGCAGGGGATGAACGCCGCACGGGACAATCTGATCGCGCTCGCTCCGCAAAGCGCGCCGCAAGGCGCGGCTGTCGGGCAACTGCGGCCGGAAAGCGCAGCAGGTGAAGCCCGTCCAAGCAGCGGCGCAAGGCGTGGTAGCGCAGCGGCAGCATCGATTGCTGCGACGAACCGGCTTTCCGCCCATTTCCTGGTCGCTCCGGAATGGGCGTTCATGGCGCCCGTAATGGCGCTGAGCCTGCTGATCGCGAGCCTTATTCAATTCGCACTTCCGCCGATTGCAGTGGCTGGACTGGGCATTGCGGCGATTGGCTTGGCTGCCGCCGCCAGGCTTTTCGCCAACTTTGAACGCGCCCCCGGACGGACTATTGCCCTGCGTTACACCGCTGCGGCCATTGCCCTTGCCCTGCCGATGCAACTGTTCGGCTTCGCCATTGCATTCTGGACCGGTCAGGGCGGCCTCGAATGGCCGATCGCGCTGGCCGTCCTTGCAGTCAACAGCCTGGTCGTATCTATTTCGCTGACCAGCCGGCTGCATTCGATGGTTGCCGCGCACATTTCCCTCTGGACAGGGTTGTGCATCACAATGCCGTCGATTGCATCTGTCACGGGCCTGCTGGTGGGCTGCGGAGTCGGTGTCCTTGCGGCCGTCCAGCAGAGTCAGCGCGACCGCGAGACCGATGCGCGACAACGCGAGCTTGAACGCGTGCAGGTCCGCGCCGAGCGCCTGCTGGCCGAATACGAACAGACCGGCCTTGGCTGGTTTTGGGAAACCGACCGACGCGGGATGATCTCCTACCTTTCCCCGCCGATCTGCGGGCTTCTGGGCCGAAAGACAGAAGAGCTGGTCGGCAAACCGCTGACCGATCTTTTCATCCTCAACGACAGCAACCGCGAAGGCGAGCGCACGCTCAATTTCCATCTTTCGGCGCGCTCCTCATTCCACGAGCTGTCAGTGCGCGCGGCAACACCTGACGAGGACGAACGCTGGTGGTCTATCTCGGGCCGACCAGTTCATGACAGTTTCAACAATTTCGTCGGCTTCCGCGGGTCCGGCACTGACCTGACCGAAAAGCGCCGTTCGAAAGAGGACGCCTCGCGGCTGGCGCATTACGATTCGCTGACAAGCCTGGCCAATCGTTTCCAGATGTCGCAGACACTGGAGAAGATCCTCAATGCCCAGCGGGTCGACCAACGCGCTTGCGCCGTCCTGCTGCTCGATCTCGACCGCTTCAAGCAGGTTAACGACACTATGGGTCATCCTGCGGGCGATGCCTTGCTCACCCAGGTCGCCCAGCGGCTTGAGCGGACGGTAGACAAGGCCGGGCGGGTCGGACGGGTCGGCGGCGACGAATTCCAGGTCATCGTGCCCGGAGCGCTGCGCCGTGAAGAGCTGGCCGCACTGGCGCAACGCATAATCGAGAACCTTTCGCACCCCTATTCGATCGAAGGGCACAGCGCGGTCATCGGCGTGTCTATCGGCATTGCGCTCTCGCCTGACGACGGCGTGACTAGCGAAGCGCTGATCCGCAATGCGGATCTGGCACTTTATGCCGCCAAGGACGGTGGACGCGGCCGCCACCATTTCTACGCGTCCGATCTTCACAGCGATGCCGAGGCGCGCCGTCAGCTCGAACACGACTTGCGCGATGCACTCGCCAGCGGCGGCCTGGAATTGCATTATCAACCGGTCGTCCAGACCACGACGGAGAAGATAACCGGCTTTGAAGCATTGCTGCGCTGGAACCACCCGCGCCTGGGCGCGCTGTCTCCAGCCAAATTCATCCCGATCGCAGAAGAGGCAGGACTGATCGCCCAGATTGGCGAATGGGCCCTGCGCACGGCGTGCCAGGATCTTGCGCGCTGGCCCGAATCTGTGCGCGTGGCAGTCAATGTCTCGCCATTGCAATTTGCCAATCCCGCGCTTCCCGCCATCGTCACCAGCGCTCTTGCGGCTGCGCAGATCGATCCCCACCGGCTTGAGCTGGAGATTACCGAAAGCGTGTTTCTGAATGACGATGCAGGCACGGATGCCATGTTTGCCGCCTTGAAGCGCATCGGCGTGCGCCTTGCGCTGGATGACTTCGGCACCGGCTATTCGTCGCTCGGCTATCTCAAGAAGGCGCCTTTCGACAAGATCAAGATCGACCAGAGTTTCGTGCGCGGAGCGACGACATCAGGCTCCCGCAATGGCGCGATTATTGCCGCGATCGTCAGCCTGGCGGAGGCGCTGGGCATGGAAACCACGGCGGAAGGGGTGGAAACACTCGATGAGCTTGATCTGGTTCGCATGCTTGGCTGCAGCCACATCCAAGGCTTCATCTACGAGCGAGCGCTAACCGCGCAAGCGGCGACAGCGCGGCTTGAAACGGGACTGATCGCCATAGCACAGGGGCCCCGCGCCTCGCGCGCGCACCGCCATACCATGTTGCGCAAAGTTGTGCTTGATCATCAGGGCGAGCGCTATCAGGGAACGATCCGTAACATTTCGAGCAGCGGTGCGATGATCGAAGGGCTTTGGAATGTGCCGGCCGGGACGGTTTTCGAGGTTCAGATATCCGAAAGTCGCACGGTCAAGGCATTGGTGCGCTGGTCGCAACAGGATCGCATCGGCGTGCAGTTCGCCGAAGCGCTTCAAATTGACGAAACCGGTCGCTTCCTGCCCACCCCGCCGCGCCCGGTACGCAAGGCCGGCGAGGGGATACTTCTCAGGAAAGCTGGCTAGCAATCCGCTGGTTGCAAAGTTGCATTGCGCTGGGACCGGGCATGATTATGCATTCGTAAACCACGACGTTCTACACTGCACCGGGTTAACCTGTTGGCAATTCGTCGGAGCGGTTTCTTGGCCGGACTGGGTGCAAGTGGTGTGGGAAAGTTGCGGGGGCTCTTTGCCGGTCGGCAAAGTGACGCGCGCCAACTTGCGCCTGTCGCAGCCAGCAGGGATGAACTGCAGCAGGCACTGATGTTGCTTCGAGACTACGAACGTTCGGGTCAGGGCTGGTTCTGGTCCAGTGATGCACATGGCCAGATTGCCTATATTTCTCCCAGCGTTGCCGAACAACTGGATCTCAAGGCGATCGACCTGCTGGGACGCCCCTTTCATTCACTTTTCATCCTCGAACGCGACGAAGAAGACGGTGTTGAGCGGACGCTGCCCCTCATTTTCAGCGCCAGCAAGACCTTTTCCGGCCTGACCATCCGCGCAGCAAAAGATGACCAGGAGATCTGGTGGTCGATATCGGGCCGGCCTCAGTTCAACAGTGTGGGCGAATTCTGCGGCTATCATGGCAACGGCGTGGACATAACCGCGATCCGGCAGCAGCAGCGCGACGCCTCGCGCCTCGCGCTGTTCGATTCGCTCACCGGGCTGGCAAATCGCCATGCGATGGAACGGCGTTTGGGCTCGGTCCTAGCTGCCTATCGCGCCGCCAAGCGAAGCTGCGCCCTGATCATGCTCGATCTCGACCGATTCAAGCAGGTCAATGATACGCTGGGCCATCCGGCAGGCGACGCCTTGCTCAGGCAGGTTGCCGAGCGTTTGCGTCAGGTGGTCGACAAAACCTGCGAAATTGGCCGGCTGGGCGGCGACGAATTTCAGATCATACTGCCTGACATCGACGATCGCGGCCGCCTGGGAGAACTGGCGGGCACCATCATCGATATCCTGTCACAACCCTATTCGCTGGGAGAAAACCGCTGCGTGATCGGCGCTTCGGTGGGCATCGCCATCGCGCCATATGACGGTGTCGAGTCAGGCGAGCTGGTGCGCAACGCTGACCTTGCGCTTTACGCCGCCAAGAATGGCGGTCGCGGCCAGTTCCGCTTCTATTCCAGCGACCTGCAGATGGAAGCCTTGCGCAGCCGCCAGATTGCCGCTGACCTGCGCCAAGCGCTTGAGCGAGGTGAAATCAGCCTGGAATACCAGCCGCTGGTCGAAGCAGCATCGAACAAGGTGGTCGCACTTAAGGCGTTCCTGCGGTGGGACCATCCGGATCTTGGCGAAGTGCTGCCTGCGGTCTTTATGCCGATTGCGGAAGAAACCAAGATGATCGGCCCGCTGGGCGACTGGGCGATCAGGCAGGCCTGCGCCGATGGGGTGCAGCTGCCCGGAAACATCAAGATGGCAGTCAGCATCTCTGCGGCGCAACTGGCTTCAGGCGAATTGCCGGTTGTGGTGACCCAGGCTCTGGCCAACTCAGAGCTCGCGCCTGAACGCCTGGAATTGGAATTTGCCGAATCGCTTCTGGCTAGCGAAGCGCAATTGAGCGGCGACATTTTTGATTCGCTCAAGATACTCGGCGTTCGGCTGGTGCTCGATCAGTTCGGCACCGGCTTTTCTTCGCTCGCAAATCTGCGCACCGGGCCATTCGACAAGCTCAAGTTTGGCGCCACATTCGTGCGCGGCGCGACCGAGCCCGGCAGCCGCAACGGTGCGATCATCAAGGCCATCGTCAGCCTGGCCCACTCGCTGGGTCTCGATGTTGCCGCGGATGGCATCGAAGCGGGCGACGAGCTGGCGCTTATGCGCGAAATGAAAGTGAACCAGATCCAGGGGCACATCTTCGCCCGAGCAGTGAGCTTCGCCGACATCGAGGAAGCGCTGGCCAGCGGCGAATGGGTGATCGAGCCAGATGGCCCGAGCCGCTATCGCTACGAACGCCGGACCGTTTACCGCAAAGTAGGGGTGATCCACGAGGACTACCGCTACGAAGTCACCATGCGCAATCTCTCGCGCACTGGCTGCCTGATCGAAGGCATTGTCGATGTCCCGCTGGAAACGCCTTTTGTCGTTGATTTCGGCGCCGGCCAGCTTGCCGTGGCCACAGTCAAGCGCTCGGCCGGCGCAATGCAGGGGCTCGAATTCGAACTGCCGCTGGTCGACGACGGTGCCGGCGGTCTGGTAACCCGCAACCGCATCTCGCCTTATGCACTGGCGGCGGCCGGCATGCCGCTGGGCGCACTGCCGCCAGGCAGCTATCCGCTGGACCTGGCATCCGGCGGAATGCCCAAGCTGGGCACGCCCAAATTCGCCGAAGCGCAGGACGGATCCAAGAAAGCCATGCGGCTGGGTTGAACGCGCTGCTGACATGTCGCCTGCGCCCTGCTAACGGCGCCGCATGACTGAACTCAGCCTGATCCGCAACTTTAGTATCATTGCACACATCGACCACGGCAAGTCGACGCTGGCTGACCGCCTGATCCAGCACACCGGCGGGCTCACCGAGCGTGAGATGTCGGCGCAAGTGCTTGATAACATGGACATTGAGAAAGAGCGCGGGATAACCATCAAGGCGCAGACCGTGCGCCTGCGCTACACCGCCAACGATGGCCTCGAATACGAACTCAACCTGATGGACACCCCCGGCCACGTCGATTTCGCCTACGAGGTCTCCCGCAGCCTTGCCGCCTGCGAAGGCGCGCTGCTGGTGGTCGATGCCGCGCAAGGCGTCGAGGCGCAGACGCTGGCCAATGTCTATCAGTCAATCGAGCACGACCACGAGATCGTGCCGGTGATCAACAAGATCGACCTCCCCGCCGCCGAGCCCGAAAAGGTCCGCGCCGAAATCGAGGAAGTCATCGGCCTCGACGCCAGCCAGGCCGTGCTCACCAGCGCCAAAAGCGGCATCGGCATCGCCGAAGTGCTCGAAGCCATCGTCACCCGCATCCCGCCCCCCAAGGGCGACCGCGCCGCGCCGCTCAAGGCCATGCTGGTCGACTCATGGTACGATCCCTACCTCGGCGTCGTCATCCTCGTCCGCGTCATCGACGGCGTGATCAGGAAGGGCCTCCGCGTCAAATTCATGGCCGGCGGCACCGAACACCTGATTGACCGCACCGGCTGCATGCGCCCCAAGATCGAACAGCTCGACGAGCTCGGCCCGGGCGAAATCGGCTTCATCACCGCGCAGATCAAGGAAGTGGCGCAGGCCCGCGTCGGCGACACGATCACCACGGTGCAGAACGGCGCGACCGAAGCGCTGGCGGGCTTCAAGCAAGTCCAGCCGGTGGTGTTCTGCGGCCTGTTCCCGGTCGATGCGGCGGACTTCGAGAAACTGCGCGAGTCCATCGCCCGCCTCCGCCTCAACGATGCCTCGTTCAGCTTCGAGATGGAAAGCAGCGCCGCGCTCGGCTTCGGCTTCCGCTGCGGCTTCCTCGGCCTGCTCCACCTCGAGATCATCCAGGAACGCCTCACCCGCGAATACGACCTCGACCTGATCACCACCGCGCCCTCCGTCGTCTATCGCATCCAGCTGCGCAAATCGAAGACCGACGACGCCCGCGAAATCTACCTCCACAACCCCTCGGACTATCCCGACCCCAGCCGCATCGAACAGATCGACGAGCCGTGGATCAAGGCGACGATCTACACCCCCGACGAATACCTCGGCTCGATCCTCAAGCTCTGCCAGGATCGCCGCGGCGTCCAGACCGGGCTGACTTATGTCGGCGGCCGCGCGCAAGTCAGCTACGAGCTGCCGCTCAACGAAGTCGTGTTCGATTTCTACGACCGCCTCAAGAGCATCAGCCGCGGCTATGCCTCCTTTGATTACGAACAGATTGGCCTGCGCGAAGGCGATCTCGTCAAGATGTCGATCCTGGTCAACGCCGAGCCGGTCGACGCGCTCTCGATGATCGTCCACCGCGGCGTCGCCGAAGACCGCGGCCGCCACATGTGCGAACGCCTCAAGGACCTGATCCCCCGCCACCTGTTCAAGATCCCGGTGCAAGCCGCCATCGGCGGCAAAGTCATCGCCCGCGAAACCATCGCCGCGATGCGCAAGGACGTGACCGCGAAATGCTATGGCGGCGACATCAGCCGCAAGAAGAAGCTGCTCGACAAGCAGAAGAAGGGCAAGGCGCGGATGCGGGAGTATGGCAACGTGAGCATCCCGCAGGAAGCCTTCATCGCCGCTCTTCGCATGGGCGAAGAGTGACCCGCTCGTCCTGAGCTTGTCGAAGGATGCGCATGGGCGAGGAGTAACCCCATCCCCTCTCCCCGTCAGGGAGAGGGCTAGGGAGAGGGGGGCCGGGAGTCCGGCACTTCCCAGGCTTCCAGCTCAAGCCCCGGCACATCCCGAAAGTCTCCGCCATTGGAGGTGATCAGCGGCAAGCCATAGACCAGTGCAGTAGCGGCGATCATGCGGTCGAGCAGACGTTGGCGGACGAAACCGCGCGTCGCAACAATCCCGCGATAGGCCAGCAACGCCTCGTTATCGAAGGGGAGCACCAGAAGCGTCTGCATCAGCACATCGAGCGAGGCACGGCGCGCCAATGTGAACTGCGGCTTGGCATAGACCCCGCCTTCGAGCTCCACCTGTGTGACCACCGAAATGAATGCGTCGCCAGTCTTCGCTCCGATCCGGGTGACTGTCACTGGCTCCCGGTCGCGCAGCAGG
>JANLSP010000511.1:0-2216 GCA_031362485.1 Novosphingobium sp. | reverse complement strand
GGGTGTCCTTGGGCAGATCCGGAATCTTGCGCGCCTGCCGCTCGGCAAAGAATACGTGCTTCAGAGCGGCGTGCTGCGGATCGGCTGACAACTGGTCGATCCGCATCGTTTCATAGGCCAGCCCTTCAGCGAGCGGCATGGTGCATGCAGCCTCGATGCAATCGATGATCGCCATCGGCGCCAATTTACCGCGGGCTTTGGCTGCGGTGCTGGCGCGATAATCGTCAAACAGTTTAGGATCGATGCCCGAGACTTTATCCTGCCGCGCAGAGACCGGCCGGAAGTCGCGCGCTTCGGCCAGCGCCTTGCGGGCAAAATCGGCGGCGCCAATGCGCAGATCGTCTACCAGCGCGTCAATCACGCCGAGTTCGAGCGCATTGGTTGCCGAGATATGCTTGCCCGATGTAATGAGGTCTAATGCGATCGCCGGACCGGTCAGTCGCGGCAGGCGCTGGGTCCCGCCTGCGCCGGGCACCAGGCCGAGATTGACTTCCGGCAATCCCAGCTTGGCTGACGGCACCGCCACCCGCGCCTTGCAGGTCAGTGCCAGTTCGAGTCCGCCGCCCAGCGCAGTGCCATGGATCGCCGCAATTGTCAGCTTGTCGCAAGCTTCGAGGCGCGCCTGAAGTGTATGCAGACGGGGTTCCGCCTTGCGGTTGGCCGTACCGAACTCGGTGATGTCTGCTCCCGCGATGAAAGTGCTGCCGCCGCCAAGAATGACGATGGCCTTCACGGTGGGATCAGCCTCTGCGTTGTCGAGACCTTCAGCCAGTCCCTGCCGGGTGGCCAGGCTGAGAGCGTTTACCGGCGGATTGTTGACCGTCAGCAGCGCAACCTCGCCATCCAGGGCATAATCGACAGCGCTCATGCTCAGATCCTTTCGATGATGACGGCGGGCGCCATGCCGCCGGCAGCGCACATGGTGACCAAGCCATAGCGCCCACCCGATCGTTCCAGCTCGTCGAGCACCGTGCCGATCAGGATCGATCCGGTGCCGCCGATCGGGTGGCCCAGCGCCATCGCGCCGCCATTGACATTGACCTTGTCGCGGTCAAGGTCGAGATCGCGGATGGCCTTTTCGGTGACCACGGCGAACGCCTCGTTGATTTCCCAAAGGTCAATGTCCGCGACAGTCAGTCCGGCGCGGGCCAGAACCTTCCTGATCGCGGGGACCGGGGCGTTGAGCATCAGAGTCGGGCAATCGCCGATATTGGCATAAGTGACGATCCGTGCGCGCGGCGTCATGCCGTTGCGCTTCGCATAGCCGGTAGAGGCGAGCAGCAGCGCCGCCGAGCCATCGACCACGCCTGAGCTGTTGCCGGCATGATGGATGGGCTGGATATCCAGACCCGGATAGACCTGCTGGATCAGCGTGCGATAGGTGTTGCCTTTGCCGTCCACGTCCACGTCGGCCATGTCGGCAAAGGCCGGCTTAAGCGCGGCGAGCCCTTCGGCGGTGGTCTGCGGGCGGGGAAACTCCTCGTGATCGAGCGCCAGGCTGCCATCGACATTGAAGACCGGCACCAGGCTGCGCGCGAAGCGGCCTTCCTTGATCGCCCGGTCGGCATTGCGCTGGCTGACCAAAGCCAAGGCCTCGGTATCGGCGCGCGTGATGCCTTCCAGCGCGGCAATCGCATCGGCACAGACGCCTTGCGTCGATTGCGGATGGCGCGCGCGCAGGCGCAGATTGCCTACGTCCATCATGCGCGGGCCGTCGCCGCGCTGGGTTGCGACATAAGACATCATTTCCATGCCGCCCGCGACGATCAGGTCTTCGACGCCGGCCATGATCGAGGCGGCGGCCATGGTGACGCTGCTGATCCCGCCGCCGCAGAAGCGCGAGATGGTCACCCCGCTGGCCCGTACATCATATCCCGCATCGAGCGCAGCCATGCGACCCAGGTCATGGCCCTGTTGGCCCGACTGGTTCGATGTGCTCCAGATGACATCGTCGACCTCGGCGGTGTTGAGGTCATTGCGGTCCCTGATCGCTGCGAGGACAGTGGCCGACAGATGCTGCGGATGAAGATGCGCCAGCGCGCCACGACCCTGCTTGCCAATCCCGCGCGGTGTGCGGCATGCGTCGATAATGTAGGCTTCGCCCATTGTGGCCGGGTTCCTTATGCGGGGATTTGGTTGCCAGCGGCCATCAGGCCGGAATTTCGTTAAACGCGACGCCTTTGTCGGGACGGTGGTCCTGCGGCAGGCCGAGGATC
>JANLSP010000503.1:0-14340 GCA_031362485.1 Novosphingobium sp. | reverse complement strand
AGCGACTATCATGCGATCTCGGGTGACATGGGCACTTCGTTTCCCGTCGTGCTGGGCCATGAGGCTTCCGGCATTGTTGAGGCAGTCGGCAGCGATGTGCGGGGTATTGTGCAGGGCGACAGGGTGGTCACCTGCCTGTCGATCTTCTGCGGACATTGCGGCGATTGCCAGGACGGGCACAGTCACCTGTGCAGCGACAAGCCGGTGCGCGCGAACCTGGAAACCAACTCGCCAATTCAGCAAAATGGCAAGGCGATCCACGCATTCGGCAAGCTCGGCGCCTTTGCCGAGGAAATGGTGGTGCATCAAAGCGCGATCGCCAAGCTGCCCGAGGGCATGCCGCTGGATGTGGCAGCGCTGCTCGGCTGTGCAGTGATTACAGGCGTCGGGGCGGCGACCGGCAGCGCGAAAGTGCGGCCCGGTAGCACCGTGGTGGTGCTGGGTTGCGGCGGAGTCGGGCTCAATGTCGTCCAGGGCGCGCGGCTGGCCGGGGCAGGGCGGATCATCGCGGTCGACGTCAATCCGGCCAAACTTGAACTGGCCCGCAGCTTCGGCGCGACCGACACGGTGGCAGGCGGCGAAGGCGCGGTCGAGCGGGTTCTGGAGCTGTCCGCCGGCGGCGCTGACTATGCCTTCGAGGTTATCGGCATCCCGGAGGCCCAGACGCAAGCCTGCCTCATGCTGCGCAACCGCGGAACCCTGGCGCTGGTCGGCCTGCCCAGGACAGGATCCAATTTCAGCGCTCCGGCCGCCGCCATCATCTTCCGGGAGCTCCGCGTGATCGGCTCACTGATGGGTTCGGCGCCGTTTCAGAGGGTGATCCCCGGCCTTGCCAAACTCTATCTCGACGGCCGACTGACGCTGGATCCGCTGATTTCGCAGCGCATCGCCCTCGAAGACATCAACCGGGACTATGAGCAACTCATTGCCGGCAAGACCGCCCGCAGTGTCATCGTGTTCGATCACTAGGGAACCGCTGCGCAGGTAGAAATGTGCTCGTTGTGGTGCGTGAATTTGGCCAACATCGCGGATATTCGGCCTGTGTCCGCCGGTATTCGGCTGTCTTCCGGGCCATTTCCTGTTCTGTGGGCGCGGTTGTCCTGCGATTTAGACCAATTGCTCGCGCAGGCATCGTCAGACTAAAATTGCCGGCCGATGGGGTAGTAGCCCGATCAGCGCTGCTTCTTGGCCGTCGTCGCAGTGAAATCGGGGTCCTTGTTTGCCACCCAGTCGACAAATTTGCGCACGGCAGGGTGGGCAAGCAAGCCCTCCACATCCATACCGTGGCGCTGCAGCTCGGCATTGGTGAAATTGGCAATCAGCGTCTGCTGGCAAATCGGGTGCATCGGCACGACATCGCGCCCGCCTCGGCTTTTGGGTACGGGGTGGTGCCAGACAATGGTCTTGCCGGTTGGGCGCCCACAAAGCCAGCAGGATACCACCTCCGCCGGAGTCTCCTGCTCGCGGTGCAAGTCACCATAGGGGTCGCGTTTGGAATGTTTGCGGGCCATGCGTCAGCCTTTAACGGCTGGGGGGAGCATTACCAGACCGGCATGCAAAACGATGCTCGACTGCTGACGCGGCTCCCGCATGGGGCTATGGGCCTGCCCATGCCCATGCCTTCTGCCGATTCCCAAGAGCCCTTGCTGGTGGCAGCCCTCTACCGGTTCACCCGCTTGGAAGATTGCGCGGGCCTGAAAGCGCCGCTTGAGCGCCTGTGTCTTGAGCAAAGGGTTCGCGGCACGTTGTTGCTGGCGCCAGAGGGGATCAACGGCACGATAGCCGGGCCGCGTGAAGGGATCGAGAAAGTCCTGGAAGCCATCCGGGCTCTGCCCGATTGTGCGGAGCTCGATATCAAGCTGTCGAGTGCACCCACCATGCCGTTCCACCGGATGAAAGTGCGCCTCAAACGCGAAATCGTGACAATGGGCCAGCCCGGGATCGATCCGCGGGTGAGCGCGGGAACCTATGTCGAGCCGCAGGAATGGAACGCACTGATCGCCGACCCCGACACCATCGTGATCGACACGCGCAATGACTACGAGGTGGCAGTGGGCACTTTCCTAGGCGCAGTCGATCCCAAGACAGAGAGTTTTCGCGATTTCCCCGAGTGGTTCCGCCGCGAGCGTGAAAGGCTGCTGGGGTGCGGTCGCCCGGTTAAAGTCGCGATGTTCTGCACCGGCGGGATTCGCTGCGAGAAGTCCACGGCTTTCCTCAAGCAGGAAGGAGTGGGCGAGGTCTATCACCTCAAGGGCGGGATCCTGAGATACCTTGAGACGGTTCCCGCCGACGAGAGCCTGTGGCGGGGGGA
This sequence comes from Novosphingobium sp., assembly GCA_031362485.1. Taxonomy (GTDB): domain Bacteria; phylum Pseudomonadota; class Alphaproteobacteria; order Sphingomonadales; family Sphingomonadaceae; genus Novosphingobium. The sequence continues at coordinate 12,029 of JANLSP010000503.1, read as the reverse complement.
GTGCTTCGTATTCGACCAGCGCGTGACGATTGGTCACGGGCTTGCTCAGGGCAGCTATTCACTGTGCCACGCCTGCCGTCGCCCGGTGAGCGCGGATGACTGTGCATCGCCGCTCTATGAAGAAGGGGTGAGTTGTCCTGCCTGCCATGCCACGCGGACCGCCCAGCAGCGGGCATCCTGCCGCGAACGCCACCGCCAGGAAATGCTCGCAGCCGCGCAGGGCCGCGCGCACATCGGCGCAGTGCAGGGCAAGACTGCTGATGGCTGACCCGGTCCTCTACAGTTTTCGCCGCTGCCCCTATGCGATGCGGGCGCGGCTGGCGCTGGCGGTAAGCGGTACGCATGGCGAACTGCGCGAAGTCAGGCTTTCGGCCAAGCCTGAGGCGATGCTGGCCGTCTCGCCAAAGGGAACCGTGCCCGTGCTGGTCCTGCCGGAGGGTACTGTTCTGGATGAGAGCCTCGCCATTATGCACTGGGCGCTCGCCAACCGGGACCCGGAAGGCTGGCTTGAACGAGACGACGCGGAATTGATCGCGCAGAACGATGGCCCGTTCAAGCACGATCTCGACCGCTACAAGTATCCCGGTCGGCACGGCGCGGACCCTCAAGCCCACCGCGAAAGTGGCCTCGCGTTCCTGCGCGAGATCGACGCCCGCATTGCCGGAGTGGGCCAGCTTTGCGGTCCTGTCCGCGGACTGGCGGATGCAGCGATCATGCCGTTCGTGCGGCAGTTCGCAGCGGTCGACCGGGAATGGTTCGGCGCTCTGGCCTTGCCGCATCTCCAGGGCTGGCTGGCCGGTCATCTGGCCTCGGATCTCTTCGTTGCGGTCATGCTGCGGGTTGCGCCCTGGTCGCCGGATGATGCCGGCATCGCCGGATTGCCGCAGCTGCGCCGGTGAGTTAGGCTCGGTGCCGGACGCAAGAAAGCGCGTCAGATCGGGAGGATGCAATGACCGAACGGATCGAGATGGTTTCCACCCCGGATGGCTCAATGGAGGTTTTCACCGTCCATCCCGATGAGCCCGGCCGGTCCTATCCGGTGATTGTGCAGCTGATGGATGGCATCGGCATGCGGGAAGAATTGCGTGACCATGCCCGGCGCACTGCATCGTGGGGCTATCATGTGATTGCGCCCGACCTGTATTATCGCTTTGGACTGAAGGGACCGCTGGATTTCTCGGATCCCGCCCAGCGTGATGCGATCATGACGGCGATCCGCAATCTCACCGCGGAGCGCGCGACCAGCGACATCGAAGCCGTGCTCGCGCTGGCCCGCAATGATCCGGCTGCGCGCGACGGCAGGATCGGTATCTACGGGTTTTGCATGGGCGGAAAGCTGACGCTCGAACTAGCGCAAACCCTCGGTGATCGCGTTGCGGCCGTGGCCTCGATTCACCCAGGCAGTCTGGTGACGGCTGCGCCTCAATCGCCGCACCGACATCTCGATCGCATCACGGCCGAATTGTACTTCGGCATCGCCGACAACGACGCCATGGCGACGCCTGAACAAATGGCGGAGCTTGAGCAAGCACTGCGCGACCGGGAGATTCCTCACCTTCTGGAATGGCATCCCGGGGCTCTGCATGGTTTCATGATGCCCAGTCTGTCCGAACTCTACAACGAGCAGGCGGCTGAAAAAGTATGGGACCGGATGAAAGCGCTTTTCTCCCGCTTGTTGCACTGAAGACGGGGGCGACCGCCTATCGGGCGAAACGCCCGGTCAGCTGCCCGACGGCTCGCTGTTGAGTTGCACGTAATTCTGCAGCCCCATCCGCGAGATCATCTCGAACTGGGTCTCGAGGTAATCGACATGCTCTTCCTCGCTATCGAGGATGGAAGCGAACAGTTCGCGGCTGACGAAATCGCGTACTTGCTCGCAATGCGCGATGGCATCCTTGAGGACCGGCAGTGCGTCGTGTTCGAGAGCAAGGTCAGCCTTGAGGATTTCTTCAACCGACTCGCCGATGCGCAGGCGGCCCAATGCCTGGAAATTTGGCAGGCCTTCGAGGAACAGGATGCGCTCGGCCAGCCGGTCGGCATGCTTCATTTCATCGATTGATTCGTGACGTTCATAAGCGGCCAGTTTGCCCACCCCCCAATTGTCCAGCATCCGATAATGCAGCCAGTACTGATTGACGGCAGTCAGCTCCATGAGCAGCACCTGATTGAGGAATTCGATGACTTTGGCATCGCCCTTCATGGCTATCTCCGAGAGGTTCGCGAACAGGCCCGGTCAATAGGCCGATAAGCCCACGGGAACAAGCAGAAGCCGCGTAAAAACTGCTATTCCAGCTAGATAGTAATGCGGGTGAATTGCAGTGGCAGGACGGTCAAATGCTGGCCAAGCAGCTTTCACGCTCGTCAATCAGTATTTCGGCAGCATCATCAAGGCACTGGCCGCACTGTGGGCGAATACCCAATTCGTCGTATACCTCATCGACACTGCCGCAGCATCGCCGGGCGGCATCGCGCAGGGTCGTTTCCCGGATGGCATTGCAGATGCAAACGTACACGTAGTCGCTCCCATCGATTCGCCCCGGTTATATTGCGAATGGATCGCAATAGCAATAGCCCTTCTCTCAGGTCTGGATCAGTTGCGAACCGCCAGGCAACCAATTCCCGCCGCCTCAAGCCGCGAACAGGCGGCGGCTGCGGCCGGCTGACTGGCGAAGCCTGCCGCTTGTAGCTTGGTCACCCGGCCTGCGGGGATCAGCAACTTGGCCTTGCCTGCCAGTTCGGGGCGGCCCTTGACCTGGTTCCACAAGGCATCTGCATTCCCGGCAACGCCGAAAGCGCCGAGTTGCACCCGCCAGCCGCCGCCTGTTGCTGCAGCCGGAGCAGATATAGATGCGGGAGTGGCGGGGCGCGGTACGGCAGCGACGACTACCGGTCGGGGAGCGGGGCCGGCGGGGCGGGCAAAGTCAGCCCCGGCGCTGCGCGGATTGCCGGTTTGCGGCAGCGCAGGAACCGCGGTTGCCGAGGCGAGTGGCGGGACACGCGGCTGCGCTGTCACTACAGGCGTCGCCGGGGTGTTGGGCAGCGCCGAGCCGAGGTCGGCCGTCGCGAGTTGGCGGGTCCTGGTCGCCTCGGCCTGGGCGTTCAGTTCCTGCGCCAGGGCAACGCTTCTCTGGCGTTGCTCGAGCGGAACGTGCTGATCCATTTGTGCCAGAGCGGAATTGGCCTGGGTCAGGCCAGCCTGGCGGGCGAGGCTGACCAGCGCATAGGCGCGGACCCAATCCTTGGGCACATTGTCGCCGTTGAAATTGGCAATACCGAGCAAGTATTGCGCCCGGGGATCCCCGCGATCAGATGCGGCGGTGATGAATGGCAGTGCTCTGGCGCGTTCGCCGCGCTGGAACAGCAGCAGGCCGTAATTGTCCGATGCCTGGAGATGACCCTTGCCAGCCGCGAGACCAAACAGCTCTTCGGCCTTGACCAGATCCTGTTTGACGCCGCGGCCCAATTTGTAGGCCTGCGCCAGATTGAACTGCGCGTCAGTGTCGCCTCTGGCTGCCGGGCCATTCCATTCGGCAACTGCCGCATTGAAATCGCCCCGCGTCCAGGCATCCACTCCTGCCTTCACATCGGCCAGGGCCGGTGCAGCAGCAAATACTGCCGCAAGGGCGCAGGGTAGGGCAAAGTCCCTTGTTCGAGCCGGCATGCGTGCGATCTCCAAAAAAAATTGTCGTGACTGCAAGTATTAACCTGAAAAGCGGCGGTTGCCAGAGTGCATGACGAGAAAGCCACCCTGCCATCCACAAAATGCTGAACAGACATGGTTAACCGATCCTTGCACTGGCGCAAAGCCGAGACCTTTCGCCACTTCCAAGCGTTTTGCGCTGACCCGCATTAACCCAAAATTAGGAACGTTCTGCGACTTCGCATCATCGGACACATGCTTGTCTCGAGAGCATTTCAGGGGAATTGCATTGCGCGTATTGGCATTGGCATCGCAGAAGGGCGGTTCGGGCAAGACAACGCTTTCCGGCCATCTTGCCGTGCAGGCGCAGCGCGCCGGCGCCGGGCCAGTGGTGCTCATCGATATCGATCCGCAAGGCTCGCTGGCTGATTGGTGGAACGAGCGCGAGGCGGAATTGCCCGCATTTGCGCAAACCACAGTCGCACGCCTCGCATCGGATCTGGCGGTATTGCGCCAGCAGGGCTTTCGCCTAGCTGTGATTGATACCCCGCCTGCCATCACCATGGCGATCCAGAGCGTCATATCGGTTGCCGAGCTGATTGTGGTGCCCACCCGCCCAAGCCCGCATGACTTGCGCGCTGTGGGTGCCACAGTCGATCTGTGCGACCGCGCGGGCAAGCCGCTGATTTTCGTTGTCAACGGCGCCACGCCCAAGGCAAAGATCACTTCGGAATGCGCAGTCGCGCTCTCGCAACATGGCACGGTCGCTCCGATTACGCTCCACCATCGCACCGACTTCGCGGCCTCCATGATCGATGGCCGCACTGTTATGGAAGTCGATCCCGGCGGGCGGTCCTCGCTCGAGGTTTCAGCCCTGTGGGACTATATCTCCGACCGGCTCGAAAAGAACTTCCGCCGCACGGTCTTCTCGCCGCCCGGCCCGGTCGCAGCCATGACCAGCACCCAGCGCCCGGCAGGCGGCTTTGGCCGCCGCGTGGCCGGTTCCTGATGGGACGCGCAGGCATGGCCGAAGCCAAACCCATTGCTTCACTCTCGCCCACCCTGCTGGCGCGCAAGGGCGGCGCCCGGCCGGCCATCCGTTCGTTCCAGGCCGATCTGACGCAGTCTGAAGACGCTGGCGAAGCCAGCCGCGAAATCGCGGCCAAACGCAGTCGCAACCCAGCCGGCTCCAAAGTTGTCGCGCTCGACACGGTTCGCATTGCAGCCCCGACCGGTAAGGCCCCCTTCCTGCGCAACCAGCGCGAACGCCTGGCCGAACAGATTATCAAGGGCGCCAAGCCGCGCGCAGCCACTGACGCTGCGCCGGTTCAGGAGCGGCTCGCCGCTTTTACTTTGCGCCTTAATGCCGACCGCCATCTGCGGCTGCGCCTCGCCTCAGCGCTTGCAGGCCGCAGCGCCCAGCAACTTGTCGTCGAAGCACTCGACTCCATGCTCGCATCACTGCCCGAACTTACTGCAAAGGCGGCGCGGGCAAGCAGGCAGCACCATGTTCCGCAAAAGGGGGATACTCCATGACCTCGTACCGTCTCAGCCCGAAGGCCCTTAGCTCCGTCGCAAGCGGCGTCATGGCGGTGGCCGTGCTTGCCGGATGCACGGGCAGCGCAAATATGGCCCGCGCCGGCACCTACAGCGAACGCGATTCAACCCGCGCAACCCGCGAGACCGACAAGGGCGTCGTCCGGGCCGAACGCGCACTCGCGCGCTCCCCGCAGAATGCAACACTGCGCTCCTCGCTGGGTATCGCCTACCTGCAGACCGGCCGCTTTGCTTCAGCGACACAAGTGCTCGATGATGCGATGCGGCTCGGCGACAACAGCCCGCGCACTGCGCTCAGCCTGGCATTGGCCAAGATCGGGGCCGGACGGGGCCGCGAGGCAGTCGCCATTCTTGACGATTGGCGCGACGGCATCCCCGCCAGCGACCTCGGCCTTGCCCTGTCGCTGGCCGGCGAAAGCAGCCGCGGCGTCGCCATCCTCACCGATGCCCTGCGCGCCGGTGACAACACCACCAAGCTGCGCCAGAACCTGGCATACGCTTATGCGCTCGACGGGCGCTGGCGCGAAGCGCGCACGATGATGGAGCAGGATGTTCCTGCCGACCTCATCGAGCGCCGGATCAGCGAATGGGCCATGCAGGGCAAGCCAGAGGACTATCAGAAACGCGTTGCCGCCTTGCTGGGCGCGCCGGTGCGCAATGACCCCGGTCTGCCGCAGAGCCTGGCGCTTGCCGACACCACTCCGACCGAACAGCTTGCAGCGGAAACTTCTGCGGTTCAGCCAGTATCCGCGCCGCAGCCGGTTTCGGCCGCTTCCGAACTGCCTGCCGCCGGCGAAGCGTCCGCGGCCGTGCCGGCAGTCGCAGTGGCAGTGGCAGAACCTGTGCCTGCGCCTGCGACAATGACGACTTACGCTCCTGTTACCCAGCCGGCCCCGCTTGCCCAGGACGGGACCACTTCGAGCTTCTCAAGCGCTTTCGCTGAAACGGCGGCCCCCGCATGGACTGCCGCAGCTTCGCATGCGCCGGCTCCGGTCTGGATTGCACCTGCTCCTGCGCCGCGCGCGGTGGTTCGCGCCCCGCGCACGGTCCGCGTTGTGCTTCCCGCCGCCAAGCCGCATGTGTTGCGAAATGGCAGCCATCTCGTCCAGCTCGGCTCGTTCTCCAGCGCCCAAGGGGCCCGTCGCGGCTGGGGCATCATGACCGCGCGCAATCCCGAACTGCGCAACTACCGCATGGTGATCACCCCTGCCGTGGTGAATGGCCGCAACTACTGGCGCGTTGCCGCCGCTGGTTTCAGTGGCAGCGGTGCATCGGGCCTATGCTCGTCGGTCAAGGGACGCGGCGGTGTGTGCTTCGCCTATGCCGCAACCCGCGTTCCGGCAGGCGCTATTCCGGCAACCAATCTGACTGGTGCCGGTCCGCGCATGGCACGCCGCCGCTGATCGCTTATCGACTAACCGACAATCGCCGCGCCGCCCTTCCATAGGGCGGTGACGCGGCCTTGCACCGGCTGCCGGTCAAACGGTGTGTTGCCTGCGCTGGCAGCCATCTTGCTCGAATCGACAATCCACGGGCGATCGGGGTCGATCAGCGCGAAGTCGGCCTGCTGACCCAGAGCCAGCACACCGGCATCCACGCCCAGCAGCCACGCCGGATTTGTTGCCAGCAGGGCAAAGGCGCGGGCAATGTCGATCACGCCATCGCGCACGAGATTGAGCGTCAGGGGCAGCAGCGTCTCGGCGCCGGCCATGCCCGGCTCGGCATCGGCAAAGGGCAGTCGCTTGTCTTCGGGGCCGCGCGGATCGTGGCCTGAGGAAATCACATCGATTGTGCCATCGGCAAGCGCGGCAAGCACGGCCTGGCGATCGGCCTCGCAGCGCAACGGCGGCGACATGCGCGAGAAGGTGCGAAAATCGCTGATGGCATTGTCTGAAAGCATGAAATGCGCCGGGGTCACCCCCGCTGTCACGGCAACGCCCCGCGCCTTGGCCGCGCGTACAAGCGCCAGCGCGCCACAGCTGGTCACTTGCCGCAAGTGCAGGCGCGCGCCGGACAGCTCGGCCAATGCGATATCGCGCGCGACCGCAAGCGCCTCGGCTTGGACCGGCGCCGACGCCAGCCCCAGCCGCATTGCCATTTCCCCCGCCGTTGCCACTGCCTGCCCGGCAAGCCCGCCATCCACGGCATGGGTAACCACCACCAGATCAAGCATCGCTGCATAGCGCAACAGGCGCAGCATGGTGCCCGAATCGGCGATCCACTGCCGCCCTGTCGCCACCGCCCGTGCGCCAGCATCGCGCATCAGCGCCAGCTCGGCGAGTTCCGTGCCCTCCAGCCCCCGCGTCGCCGCGCCCAGCGGGTGCACCCACAGGTCCGGCTTGCCCGACTGCGCGGCAAAGCGCACGCGGGCGGGGTGATCGAGCACCGGCGACTGGTCGGGCATCAGGGCGGCGCGGGTGATGCCGCCAAAGTGGAATGCGGGTTTGTCGATGGCGAATGTGCCGAAATCGACAAGGCCCGGCGCAATCATCGCGCCTTTGGCATCAACGACGCTGTCGCCCGGCTCTGGCGCAATCTCGCCCAGAGCATCGATCCGGCCTTCGGCGCAGCGCAGCGCTCCCTTGCGCGGCACACCCTCCGGCAGGACCAGCAGGCCATTGATGACCGTGAGCGGCGGGGCAACGCTCATGGCGCCCATCCCGGCATGCCGCGCGCGCTACGGGTCAGGACATCAAGGCAGGCCATGCGGATGGCGACGCCCATTTCGACCTGCCGGGTAATCAGCGAGCGCCCCGCCAGATCGGCGACATTGCTGTCGATCTCGATCCCCCGGTTCATCGGGCCAGGGTGCATCACCACGGCATCGGGCCTGGCCCGAGCCAGCCGGTCGAGCGTCAGCCCATAGAGATGGCGGTATTCGCGCGCGGAGGGGACAAAATGCCCGCCCATGCGCTCCTGCTGCAGGCGCAGCATCATGACGGCGTCGCTGCCCGCCAGCGCTGCATCGAAGTCATGGAACGGCGTGACGCCCATCGCCTCGATGCCATCGGGCATCAGCGCAGGCGGGGCGCAGACCCGCACCTCGGCGCCCAGCGCGGTGAGGCACAGCATATTCGATCGGGCGACGCGGCTGTGCAGCAGATCGCCGCAAATCGTGATCCTCAGCCCAGCGATTTCGCCTTTTGCCTGGCGCAAAGTCAGCGCATCGAGCAGTGCCTGCGTCGGATGCTCATGGCTCCCGTCGCCGGCGTTGAGCACCGGGCAATCGACCTTGCCAGCGATCAGTTGCACCGCACCGGAGCTGGCGTGGCGGATTACGATGGCATCGGCGCGCATGGCATTGATCGTCACCGCCGTATCAATCAGCGTCTCGCCCTTTTTCACGCTCGACTGGGTGGCGTTCATGTTGACCACGTCCGCGCCCAGCCGTTTGCCGGCAATCTCGAATGAAAGCCGGGTGCGGGTCGAATTTTCGAAGAATGCATTGATGATCGTCAGGCCCGCCAGGCTTTCGTCGCGCTTCTGCGGCTGGCGGTTGAGTTCGACCCATGATTCCGCCTCATCAAGCAAAAACATGATCTCATGCGGGGCCAGACCGGCAATGCCCAAAAGGCTGCGATGCGGGAATGCGGCGCTGCCCGCCGGGTAGCGGGAGAGATGGGAAGGGGTCGCCGATGTCATTGAAGCCAGTGCCTTAGAGGCGAGAGGCCTCCGGCTCAAGCTCCTTTGCCATTCTGTCCCCAGAGCCTAAGGTGCCCTCCGATATTGAAGAGGATTCTGCATGATTTTTGCGCGCAAGGTCTGGAATGTGCTGGTCGCGATAAAGGACGGGCTGGCGCTTCTGTTTCTGATGCTGTTCTTCCTGTTGCTGTTCGCCGCACTGTCGAGCCGCCCCTCTCCGGGCGCGGTGCGCGAAGGGGCCCTTTTGCTCAAGCTCGACGGCGCGATCGTCGAGGAGCCGCATGTCAGCGATCCGATCAGCCAGCTTATGGCCCGGCAGGCGCCAGCTACGGAGTATCGCGCCCGCGATGTGGTGGCGGCGCTGCGCAGCGCGGCGGCTGACAAGCGGATCAAGGCTGTGGTGCTTGATCTTGACCGGTTCACCGGCGCAGGGCTGGTGCATTTGCAGGATATCGGCAAGGCGCTCGACGGCGTGCGCGCCGCCGGCAAGCCGGTGCTGTCGCATGCCACGCTCTATACTGATGATGCCGTTCTGCTGGGCGCGCACTCCAGCGAAGTCTGGGTCGATCCGCTGGGCGGAGCGCTGATTGCGGGGCCGGGGGGCAAGCGGCTGTTTTTCGGCGGTTTGCTTGAGCGGCTGAAGATCAAGGCGCACATTTTCCGCGTCGGTACATTCAAGAGCGCTGTCGAACCCTATGAACGCAATGACTTCTCGCCGGCATCGCGCGAAGCCTCGGCCGCGCTCTATGGCAGCCTGTGGGAGGCATGGAAGGCGGATGTCAGCAAGGCGCGTCCCAAGGCCAACATTGCCCTGGCCACAGGCGATCCCGCTGCCTGGTTCAGGGCCTCGGGCGGCGACGGGGCCAAGGCGGCGCTCGCGGCCGGGCTGGTCGATCGCATCGGTGATCGGACTGCCTTTGGTGCCCGGGTTGCCGAGATCGCCGGCAAGGACACGCGCAGCAAGGCGCCCGGCGCCTTCGCCCATTCGTCCTTACGGGCCTGGCTTGCGGCCAATCCCGCGCCCAAACGGGGCAAGACAATCGGCGTGGTGACCATCGCCGGCGAGATTGTTGATGGCGAGGCCGGACCGGGCACTGCCGGCGGCGTGCGAATCGCCGGCCTGCTCGACGATGCGCTGGAGGATGATCTGGCGGCGCTGGTGGTTCGTGTCGATTCGCCGGGCGGCTCAATCTATGCTTCCGAACAGATTCGCAGCGCAATCGAGAGGCACAAGGCCAGGGGCATTCCCGTCGTCGTTTCGATGGCCAATCTGGCTGCGAGCGGTGGCTATTGGGTTTCCATGCCCGCCAGCCGGATCTTCGCCGAGCCCGCAACGATCACCGGATCGATCGGGGTTTACGCTGTGGTTCCGACTTTCGAGGGCGCGCTGGGCCAGTGGGGGGTAACCACCGATGGCATCCTGACTACGCCCCTGTCGGGTCAGCCAGACGTTGCCGGCGGCCTCTCACCGGCGGTCGAAGGCATGCTGCAGGCCAATGTGGAGAACGCCTATGCCCGCTTCGTCGGCCTGGTCGGCGCGGCGCGCGGCAGAAGCGCGGCCGCAGTCGATGCTATGGCGCAGGGCCGCGTATGGGACGGCGGAACTGCGCGCCAAAAGGGCCTCATTGACCAGTTCGGCGGGCTTGACGATGCGCTCGCCTATGCGGCTGCACAGGCCAAATTGCCCAAGGGTGAGTGGCATGCGGTCTATCTTGGGGCCGGCCGCGACGGTTATGCGACGCTGCTGGAGCGGCTGGGCGAGGATGAAGACAGCGCGCCACCCGAAGCCGCACGCGATTGGGCTGGACTGGTCGCAGTGCGCCAACAGGCGGCGATGGGTGAAGCCATGGCAGCCGCCGTGCGCATGCTGGGCCGCACCGGCGCTCAGGCCTACTGCATTGAATGCCCTGCCCCAGCGCGACGCGAGGCTGCGTCCTTCGCTACCAGCACAATGCTGCTTGAACTGGAACGACTCATCGCCCGGTTCTGAAACAGTTCGGGGCGCGGACAGGGCAACGCGCCCCAGGGCGCTTGCCCTTTTGCCGGAGTGCCCCTAAGGGCACGCGCCTGAGAATTCTCGTAGCTTCATCGTCCTGCGGGCGTGGCGGAATTGGTAGACGCGCTGGTTTTAGGTACCAGTATCGCAAGATGTGGGGGTTCGAGTCCCTTCGCCCGCACCATTCCTCCACGATGCACAAGAGGCTGAAGCGCCATAAGCACTTTGAAAAGGCATATTTTGGTCATGCAAATTGTCGAAACCACCAACGATGGTCTGAAGCGCGCCTATTCGGTGAAGATCCCTGCCAGCACGATCGAGGCGCTGCTCGATGGCGAAGTGAAGCGTATGGCGCCGCAAGTTCGCATGCCCGGCTTCCGCCCCGGCAAGGTGCCCGCCAATCTGGTCCGCAAGATGCATGGCCCCGCGCTGCATCAGGATGCACTCAACAGCTCGATTCGTGATGCCATGGACAAGCTGGTCGCCGACCAGAAGCTGCGTCCCGCGATGCAGCCCGAAGTGACGCTCGGTGAAGGCTATGAGCAGGGCAAGGATGTCGAGCTGACCGTCAGTCTCGAAGTGCTGCCTCAGGTCACCGCGCCATCGCTCGATGGACTGGCGCTGGAAAAGCTGACCGTTGCGGTTTCCGATGCCGAAGTCGATGAAGCCCTTGCCCGGCTCGCGTCTGGCCAGAAGAGCTTCACCGATGCGAAGAAGGGCAAGAAAGCGGCAACCGGTGACCAGGTCGTCTGCGATTTCCTCGGCAAGCTTGATGGCGTCGAGTTCGAAGGCGGCAAGGCCGAAGACCAGGCCATCGAACTGGGCGCAGGGCGCCTGATCCCGGGCTTCGAGGATCAACTGGTCGGCGTGAAGGCTGGCGACGAAACCACCATCACGGTGACTTTCCCGGAGGATTATCCCGCTGCCGAACTCAAGGGCAAGGCCGCGACGTTCGATATTAAGGTCCATGCCGTCAAAGTCCCCGGTGAAGCCAAGATCGATGATGATTTCGCCAAGAATCTCGGCCTCACCGACCTTGAACAGCTGAAGGGGCTGCTGCGCGGCCAGCTGGAACAGGAACTAGGCGACCTGACCCGCACCCAGATGAAGCGAGCGCTGCTCGATCAACTGGCTGCCGGCCATTCCTTCGATGTGCCGCCTTCGATGGTCGAAGCCGAATTTGCCCAGATCTGG
>JANLSP010000368.1:0-2421 GCA_031362485.1 Novosphingobium sp. | reverse complement strand
CATGAAGAGCTGCGGGATGCAGTGCCGATGGGGCAGGAAATCCGCTCCACCAGGGGCGCGGACGATCCAAGCTATGGCTTCCTGATCCACCGCAAATGGAACGATCCAACATGAGCCCGACTGAAGTCGCTGACCGGCTGGCGATAACCGACAAACTCTACAAATACTGCCGCTCGGTCGACCGGCTCGATGTACCGCTGGGGCACACGGTGTTTCATGACGACGCGGTCGCCGAATTTCCGACCTTCAGCGGCACCGGACGCGGGTGGATCGACTTCATCTGCGTCGAACACCTCAATTTCCTCCACCATTCGCATCAGGTCACCAACGTGATCATCGACCTGCATGATGCCACCCACGCCGGCAGCGAGGCCTATGTCACTGCCAAGCTGCGCCAGCTGGATGGCGAACGGCTGATGGAGCGCGAATTCTGCGCGCGCTATGTCGATCTGTGGTCGAAGCGCGATGGCGACTGGGCGATCGACCGGCGCGACTGCCTGGTCGATTTCAGTGCCACCCGCGAAGTCACTTCACTGGGGGAAGCGGACAATGCCGCCCGCGATCGCAGCGATCCATCCTATCTTGTATTGAAGAGCCCATCATGAAACACATCAATATGTCAGTCGCTTTCGACATGCGCGCACCAGATTGGGGCGCGCCGCGCGCCGAGCTTTATGCCGCAGCGGTCGAAATGGCGGCCTTCGCCGACCGGATCGGCATCTCCGGTATAAATCTGATGGAGCACCACGGCTCGGAAGACGGCTATCTGCCGCAGCCCTTCCTGCTCGCATCGGCAATGGCGGCGGTGACCAAGAAGATTCAATTCAGCCTTGGCGCTGTGATCCTGCCACTGCACGATCCGGTGATCGTCGCGGAACAAGTCGCCATTCTCGACCTGATTTCGGGCGGGCGTTGCCGGGTGATTTTTGGTGCGGGTTATGTCCCGAGCGAATTCGCCATGTTCAATACCTCGACCAAGGACCGGGCGAAGCGGCTCGACGCCGGGATCGAGATTATCCTGCGCGCGCTGCGGGGCGAGCGTTTCGAGAAGGACGGCCGCCCGGTCTTCGTGCGCCCGCTGCCGACGCGCGATCCTGCGGAGATCATCATGGCGGGCGGTGCTGTCCCCGCTTCGGCCAGGCGCGCGGCGCGCTTCGATATTGGCCTCGGGCCGATGAACGCCGAAACCGCCGATCTCTATGTCGAGGAATGCAAGAAGCTCGGTCAGCAGCCGCGCACTTTCTTCCGTCCGGTTCCCGGTATGCCGCTGGGAGTCCATCTCTGCGAGGATCCGGAAGAAGGCTGGCAGGCGATCGAACGCCATGCGGTCCATGTCATCACCGAATACGCCAAATGGGCCGAGCAGGAGGGCGATGCGTCCCAATCGCCTTTCCGCGGCCTGAGCGATCCCGCCGTGCTGCGCGAAGCTGGACTGTTTGCCGCCTGGACGCCCCGGATGCTGCTTGAAAAGCTGCCATCGCTGCCCGAGCATGGCACAATCAGCTTCCAGCCGCTGCTGGGGGGACTGGCCCCGGAGCAAGGCTGGAAGAGCCTGAACCTGCTTGAGCAGACCTTGCCGGAAATCAGATCGGTGCTGGCGGCGGCATAACGGGAGAGCGACATGAACGATGTTGCCAGGGATATTCAGCGCCTGCTCGCCATTGAGGAGATCAAACAGGTCAAGGCGAAGTATTTCTGGGGGCTGGACCACAAGGACTGGGACCTGTGGCGCCGAGAGGTCTGGGCGCCGGACGGCGAGTTGCATGTCCCCGAATTCCGCGACCAGCCCTTCACTGGCTGGGACGAAGTCATCGCCTATGTCAGCGAGGCGACGGGTGATCAGGTCTCGGTCCATCATGGCCACATGCCGATCATCGATTTCGTTTCCGACACCCGGGCCAACGTCATCTGGGCAATGGAAGACCGGCTTTACCGGACCAAGGAATTCCCGCTCTACGACGGCAGCACTTATCTGCACGGCTGGGGTCACTACCGCGAGACCTACCAGAATCGTCCAGAAGGCTGGCGAATCAAGACCTCGCAATTGACTCGCCTGCGGGTGGAGATGACAAGGCCGGTTTAGAGGGAATCCACTATGGCCTTGCGCAAATGCCTGTTGCTCGCCGCATCGATGCTCTGCGCAAACCCCCTCGCCGCCCAGCCCGCCGCTGAGCCACCCCCCGCCGCTCCCGCTTCGCAGCGCGATCTCCGTCCCAATGTGCTGATCTGGATGCTCGACGATGTCGGATTTGCGCAGCTATCAAGCTACGGAGGTCTGATCGAGACGCCCAATATCGACCGGGTGGCGCAAATGGGCCTGCGCTATTCGAACTACCATACCGCCCCGGTCTGCTCGGCAGCCCGCGCTTCGTTTCTTTCAGGCCGGATGCCGCACTCGATCGGCATGGGCAATCACGCCGC
>JANLSP010000365.1:0-1535 GCA_031362485.1 Novosphingobium sp. | reverse complement strand
GTGCGATAGACCCACCACTGGTACTGGCGCCGCTGCACTTCGACATGGTTGGCCTGGACAAAATGGCTGACCCCGGCAGCGACCATGATCGGCCAGGCATATAAGCCGCCAATCTGCTGCGCGAGCAGCCAGCCGAGAATGAAATAGACAACGATGTGGCTGGAATAGTCGCAAATGCCGTCGACCAGTTCGCCCAGCGGGCTGGTCCGACCGGTAATCCGCGCAAGATCGCCATCCGCGCCGTCGACGACGTGCCAGGTCATGTGCAGCAGCATGCCCAGCAGCGCGCCGGGCCAGCCCCAGCCGTGAACGAAGGCCAGCGCATAGACGATCCCCGCCGCCACTACAAAGCAGCCACCAATCACTGAGACAATATTCGGAGTCAGCGGTGTTTTCGACAACAGCAGCGCCAGGCGCCAAGCCAGCGGATGGTAGAGATAGTAGTTCAGAGAATCCTGCAATTCGCGCGGACGAACTGGCCGTTTTGGGGCTTGCCGCTTGGCGCTTCCCGCCACTTCGCCTGTGCCGGATCCCGGATCGCCGGATGTAACCTGCCCCACAAATGCTTCCTTGCGCCCGATGGTCCCGAATCCAGCGATTCGTTCGCCGAATTCATGACTTTATGCGGCGAAACTATGGACTGACATGTTCCGAACCGCAGTACCCATATAGCCGTTGCGTGCAATTTGTCCCCCCCGAACCGCCAGCCGGGCGCTCACCCGCGGCGATGCTTGCCAATCACCGCTCCCGGCGCATTCGGATACGATCGCGTTGGGGATTTCGCGGCGCAACTTGTCGCAGCCTTGCGCAAAGCACTTGCTTTTACCGCGCGTTTTCACAATGGAGGGGCGCTCCAAAGGACGAAAACCGTCCGTCGGAAGGGATTTGAATTGATGAAGCCTATCAAGGTCGCCGTGATCGGCGTGGGCAACTGCGCCTCCTCGCTGGTGCAGGGTGTCGCCTATTACCGTTCAAACAATTCTTCGCAGGGCCTGATTCATGACCGCATTGGCGGCTATGGCGCGGGCGATGTTGATTTCGTGATGGCTGTCGATGTCGATGCGCGCAAGGTCGGCAAGGATGTTGCCGAGGCTATTTTCTCTGCGCCCAATTGCACCGCGGTTTTCCATGAGAATGTGCCTTCCAGCGGCACGAAAGTGATGATGGGCAAAGTGCTCGATGGCGTTGCCGATCACATGACCGGCATGGGCGAGCGCGGCTTCATCCTAGCCGACGCACCCGAAGCAACGCACGAATCGATCGTCGCCGCACTTAAAGACAGCGGCGCTGAAGTACTGCTCAACTTCCTGCCGGTCGGCTCGGAAGAGGCCACTGAATTCTATATGGAATGCGCGCTGGAAGCGGGCGTTGCCGTGGTCAATTGCATGCCGGTTTTCATCGCCAGCCGCCCCCATTGGGAACGCCGTTTTGCCGAAAAGCGAATCCCGATTGTTGGCGACGACATCAAGGCGCAGATCGGCGCGACAATTGTCCATCGCGTACTCTCCAGCCTGTTTGGCGCACGCGGCGTCGAT
>JANLSP010000364.1:0-2530 GCA_031362485.1 Novosphingobium sp. | reverse complement strand
GTGCGATAGACCCACCACTGGTACTGGCGCCGCTGCACTTCGACATGGTTGGCCTGGACAAAATGGCTGACCCCGGCAGCGACCATGATCGGCCAGGCATATAAGCCGCCAATCTGCTGGGCGAGCAGCCACCCGAGAATGAAATAGACAACGATGTGGCTGGAATAGTCGCAAATGCCGTCGACCAGTTCGCCCAGCGGGCTGCTGCGACCGGTGATTCGCGCAAGATCCCCGTCTGCGCCATCGACCACGTGCCAGGTCATATGAAGCAACAATCCCAGCACTGCACCCGGCCAGCCCCAGCCGTGAATGAAGGTCTGCGCGTAAACGATCCCCGCCGCCACCACAAAGCAGCCGCCAATCACCGAGACGATATTCGGAGACAGCGGCGTTTTCGACAACAGCAGCGCAAGCCGCCACGCCAACGGGTGATACAGGCGAAAGTTGAGCGTATCCTGCAATTCGCGCGGGCGCTTGGGCGGCTGCGGCACCTTGCGGTCTGATGCGCTGTCTGGTCCCGCCAAAGTCTGCCCCATTTCCATCGTTGACCGTTGCCCCTTCATTCCAAGATCTGCCCGGACCTAGCGACCAATTGACCGTGTTTCGCCAGCCCTAATTGTCAATCCGCGGTGCGGGAACTTTGGCGACTTATAGATCGTTTGCATGTTTTGTCCTCACAGAAGCGCGGGCAGGCGACAGATTGGCGGAACCGGTATGTTTAATGCTCCGATGTATCTCACTGATGAACACCACTCTGGCACCAACGTAACATTCGTGCATTTTGCGTCTGCCGAAATGGCAGCACACAACGTCGCGGGCCTGCCCGCAGCGGCCCGGGCAGTGCGCGAGGTGGCTTTGTCAGGAGCGCAGGAATGCTGGCTGGTGCTGGGCGATGACCAGGTTCCCGGGCCGCTGGTCGATGCCGAGATACGTCGCCTATCGGGGCCGATGCGGGTGGTGTATCTGGTCACTGGACAATGGCTCACAGAGCTGGAGCTGACCGACAATCAATGGATTTCAGGTGAGGCGCTCGTCGCTTCGTTGCCCAGCTGCGCTCTTGATTGTCTTAACCCCGCATCGGACGACGGACTCCAGTTCGATCACGCTGCGAGGAGGATCGTCACTGCAACTAGCAAGCCCGGCGACGGTATCGTCTCGCGCCACCTCAACCGTCCGATCTCGCAGGCGATCTCGAGGGTTTTGCTGCGATGGCCAGCAGTCCGCCCGGTCCACGCAACTTTGCTCAACGCAGCGCTGGCGGTCGCCATGCTGGCCTGCCTTCTGGCTGGAGGCGCAACCGGCCTGATCGCCGGTGCGTTGCTGTTTCAGGCAGCCTCGATTGCCGACGGCATCGATGGAGAGATTGCCCGCGCCACATACCGCACCTCCGCGAGCGGCGCGCGGCTCGACAGTTTGATTGATGCGGCGACCAATCTGGGATTCGTCGGCGGGGTCATCGTCAACTTGTGGTTGGACGGCAAGGAAACTCCTGCGCTGGCCGGCGCGGCGGGGCTCGCGGCAATGTTGGCGGGTTTGTCGCTTATCGGTATACAGTCCAGCCGCAGCGGTGGGCCGTTCACTTTCAATGCCGTCAAAGAGCATTTTAGCAGTGGCGGATCAGCAGTGATGCAGTGGCTGACCTGGCTGACGATGCGCGATTTTATTGCCTTCGCTGCGGTGCTGTTCGTCGTGACCGGATTTGCCGCTACGGGACTGGTGATTTTGACTGTCGTGGCGCTAGTCTGGCTGGCGGTTGTGGTCACTGTGCTGGGGATTTCGCGCCGGGCATTGCTCTGTTCGTGCGCAAAGCTCTTGCTTTTGGTGCGGGTTTTCACAATGAGAGCCGATCCCCCGGACGAAAAGCGTCTGTCGGAAAGGATTTGATTTGATGAAGCCTATCAAGGTCGCCGTGATCGGCGTAGGCAACTGCGCCTCCTCGCTGGTGCAGGGCGTTGCCTATTACCGCTCCAATAACTCGTCACAAGGTCTGATCCATGATCGCATCGGCGGCTATGGTGCGGGCGATGTCGAATTTGTGATGGGCGTCGATGTCGATGCCCGCAAGGTGGGCATGGATGTGTCCGAGGCCATCTTCGCAGCACCCAATTGCACCGCCATATTTCAGGATAAGGTCGCTCCCAGCGGCGCTAAGGTGATGATGGGCAAAGTGCTCGATGGCGTTGCCGATCACATGACCGGCATGGGCGAGCGCGGCTTCATTTTATCCGACGAGCCCGAAGCCACGCAGCAGTCGATTGTCGCCGCACTCAAGGCGTCGGGTGCCGAAGTGCTGATCAACTTTCTGCCGGTCGGTTCGGAAGAGGCCACTGAATTCTATATGGAATGCGCGCTTGAAGCGGGCGTTGCCGTCGTCAACTGCATGCCGGTGTTCATCGCCAGCCGCCCCCATTGGGAACGCCGTTTTGCCGAAAAGCGAATCCCGATTGTTGGCGACGACATCAAGGCGCAGATCGGCGCGACAATTGTCCATCGCGTACTCTCCAGCCTGTTTGGCGCACGCGGCGTCGAT
>JANLSP010000243.1:0-2624 GCA_031362485.1 Novosphingobium sp. | reverse complement strand
ACCAGATAAACCCCGAACTCGCCCTTGGGGCGTTCGGTGGCGACATAGACTTCGCCGGCGGGCACGTGAAAGCCTTCGGTGTAAAGCTTGAAGTGGTGGATCAGCGCTTCCATCGAGCTTTTCATCTCGGCGCGCCCCGGCGGGACCACCTTGCGGTCGTCGGAGGCAATCGGGCCCTCGGGCATTTCGGCGAGGCACTGCTTCATGATCTTGGCGGACTGGCGCACTTCCTCGACGCGGACCATGAAGCGGTCATAGCAATCGCCGCGTGTGCCCACCGGAACCTCGAAGTCCATCTTGGCATAGGCATCGTAGGGCTGGCTTTTGCGCAGGTCCCAGGCGATGCCGCTGCCCCGGATCATCGGGCCGGAGAAGCCCCAGCGCACCGCGTCGTCCTTGCTCACCGTGGCAATATCTACATTGCGCTGCTTGAAGAAGCGGTAGACGATGACCAGGCTCATCGCGTCGTCGAACAGGCGCGGCAGGCGGGTGTCGAGCCAGTCGGCAATATCGGTCAGCAGCTTCAGCGGGACATCCTGATGCACCCCGCCGGGCCGGAACCACGCCGCATGCATCCTCGCGCCCGACGCGCGCTCGAAGAAATTGAGGCAATCCTCGCGGATTTCGAACATCCACAGGTTCGGCGTCATCGCGCCGACATCCATGACATGGCTGCCGAGGTTGAGCATGTGGTTGCAGATACGGGTCAGCTCGGCGAACAACACGCGCAGGTATTGCGCGCGGATCGGCACCTCGATGTTGAGCAGCTTTTCAATGGCCAGCACATAGGAGTGCTCCATCGCCAGCGGGCTGCAATAGTCGAGTCGATCGAAATAGGGCAGCGCCTGCAGGTAGGTTTTGTGCTCGATCAGCTTCTCGGTGCCGCGATGCAGCAGTCCGACATGCGGGTCAATCCGCTCGATAATCTCGCCGTCCAGCTCCATCACCATGCGCAACACGCCGTGCGCAGCCGGATGCTGGGGGCCGAAGTTGATTGTGTAGTTCGAGATGACCTCGTCGCCGGTTGTGGGCGATTGTTCGGCTACGAAGCTGCTCATGATCAGCTGCCCTCCGGCGCGGAAGCGGGCTTGGCCGCGCCTTTGCCGCGCGGCTTGCGCGCCGGGCGGCTTTCGGTGGGATTGGGGGCGCCGGGCTCATCGATTTCCGTTTTCCTGGGCGCGCCCGGCTCGGCAATCTTTTTGACTGCGACCGCATTGGCGGGCTCGCCCGCTCCGGTCTGCGCGGTGGTTTCGGTGGTTTTGGGGGTGACTACCTTGGCGGGCCCGCCAATCTCGGGCTTGGTCGCCACGGGAGCGGGAGCTGGCGGGATCGTTTCGGCCTTCTCGTCGCCCGGCAAAACGTAGTTTGCGCCTTCCCAAGGACTCATGAAATCGAAACTGCGCAAGTCCTGCGCCAGCTCGACCGGCTCATAGACCACGCGCCTTTCCTCTTCGGAATAGCGCAGTTCCTGATAGCCCGTCAGCGGGAAATCCTTGCGGAACGGATGGCCTTCAAAACCATAGTCGGTGAGAATTCGGCGCAAGTCCGGATTGCCGGCGAATATCACGCCGAACATGTCGAAGACCTCACGCTCCAGCCAGCCCGCCACCGGCCACAGCGTGGTGACGGTGGGCACCGGAGTATGCTCGGCGGCGTGGACCTTGACTATCACACGGTGGTTTTTCGTCAGGCTGAGCAGGCAATAGTTGCACTCGAAGCGTTCAGCCCGCTCGGGGTAGTCTACCCCGGCGATTTCCATCAGCTGCTGGTAGGCGTGGTTGTCGCGAAGTTCGCGCAAGGCATCCTCGATGCGGTCGCGCTGAACGGTGATGACCACTTCGCCGTGCTCTTGCTTTGAGCCCACGACCATAGCACCGAGCGCTGCGGTCAGCGCATCAAGCACGCCTTCATTCGAGGCGAATTTTGGGGCGGAATGAACTTCCCTCACCGCTCGATCGTCCCCACCCGGCGAATTTTGCGCTGCAATTGCATCACGCCATAAAGCAGCGCCTCGGCAGTCGGCGGGCAGCCGGGGACATAGATGTCCACCGGCACGATCCGGTCACAGCCGCGAACGACGCTGTAGCTATAGTGATAATAGCCGCCGCCATTAGCGCATGAGCCCATCGAGATGACGTATTTCGGGTCGCTCATCTGGTCATAGACCTTGCGCAGCGCCGGGGCCATCTTGTTACATAACGTGCCCGCAACGATCATCACATCCGACTGCCGCGGGCTGGCGCGCGGGGCGACGCCGAAGCGTTCCATGTCATAGCGCGGCATGTTGACGTGGATCATTTCGACCGCGCAGCAGGCGAGGCCGAAGGTCATCCACCACAGCGAGCCGGTTCGCGCCCACTGGAACAGGTCCTCGGTGCTGGCAACAAGGAAGCCCTTGTCCTGGACCTGGCTGTTGAGGTCGAGGAAGAAGTCCTGGTTGGGCGGAACGACAGGCGAATTGGGGGCTATGCCCACCATGTTTTGGGACGTATTCATTCCCAGTCCAGCGCTCCCTTCTTCCACGCATAGGCAAAGCCGATGAGTAGTTCGGCGAGGAACACCATCATGGTGATCCAACCTGGCCATCCGGTCATCTCGAGGCTGACCGCCCAGGGAAACAGGAA
>JANLSP010000201.1:0-12124 GCA_031362485.1 Novosphingobium sp. | reverse complement strand
CCTCAGGTTCTGCTTCGACAAGCTGGGCAGTAACATGGCAAGCTTGGCGCGCGAATATGGTGGAGAAACCCCGGCGCATGAACTTGTCCGCGATGCCGGTGCGCGGCTGCAAGGGACGACGACCGAACGCATTTTCGACTTCGGCCTGCACGAGACGATCATTGCTGTCATAGCCGGGACGCGCACCATTGCCGATGCGATTGCCCGCGATTACCGGTTTACTGCCTGATGCAACTTTCAATCCGGCACACCACCCACTACCGTTTCGGTCAGCCTGCCAGCCACGGGCTGCAGCGGCTTCGGCTGCGGCCAAAATCGACCCATGGCCAGTCGGTGATTGAATGGAACATGCAGCTTGAGGGCGCGCGGCTCGAAGCCGAATACGAAGATCAGCATTGCAACCCCACTGCGCTGGTTTCGGTTGATCGGGGCGTTGAAGCGGTAAACATCACCTGCAGCGGCCTCGTGCTGACCAGCAACAACGCCGGCGTGATCGGCCATCACGCGGGCTTCATGCCCCTGTGGTGCTTCCGCAGCCAGACCGCGCTGACCGCGCCCGGGCCGAAAATGCGCAACCTCGCTGCGCGGGTAGAGGGCAGCTCGGACGACAGGCTCGAATTGCTCCACGGCCTGTCCCACCAGATCCGCGAGGCCGTTGCCTATGAAGTTGGCCGCACCGATGTCGAAACGACAGCTGAAGCGGCCATGGCGGCGGGGCGCGGGGTTTGCCAGGATCACGCGCACATCTTCGTCGGCCTGGCGCGTGCGCTCGGCATCCCGGCGCGCTATGTCAGCGGCTATCTGATGATGGATGACCGGATCGATCAGGAAGCCGGCCATGCCTGGGCCGAGGCGCATGTTGAAGGGCTGGGCTGGGTCGCCTTTGACGTGTCGAACGGCATCTGTGCCGATGCCCGCTATGTCCGCATCGCTACAGGCTGCGACTATCGCGAAGCAGCACCGGTGACGGGCATAACTTACGGCACCGGCGAAAGTTTGCTCTCGGTGAGCCTTGCCGTCGAACAGCAAATAGCCGAGCAGTAGCAGCGCGAATCGGGCTGAGGGGGCGTTTCGAGTGACCTATTGCGTGGGCATGATGCTGGACCAGGGCCTGGTGCTGATGAGCGACACCCGGACCAATTCCGGGGTCGACAACATCTCAACCTTTCGCAAGATGGCCCATTGGGAGGAACCGGAAGAGCGCGTCATCGCGCTGCTGTCGGCGGGCAATCTTGCGACCACCCAGGCCGTGGTCAGCCAACTAGAAGAGCGCAACAAGGCCCCGGCTGAGCGGCACAATTCCCTGCTGGAAGCGCCGACCATGTTTCAGGTCGTTACCCAGGTCGGCAAATTGCTCAACGATACCATCCGCGCGCAGACGGCGGACAGCGGCCAGAAAGGATCGGCGCAGTTCACCGCGACGATGATCGTCGCCGGGCAGATCAAGGGCATGGAGCCGCGCCTGTTCCTGGTCTATCCCGAAGGCAATTTCATTGAGGCCAGTTTCGACACGCCGTTCTTCCAGATCGGCGAGACCAAATATGGCCGCCCGATCATTCTGCGCGGCTATGACCGCAAGATGAGCTTCGAGGACGCAGTCAAGCTGCTCATGGTCAGCTTCGATTCGACCCTGAAAGCCAACCTGTCGGTCGGTCTGCCGCTCGATCTGCTGGTGCTGGAGCGCGACCAGTTCACACCTTTTTACGAAGCGCGAATCACCCTGGACGATCCCTATTTCAGGGCAATCTCATCGGGCTGGGGCGAAGCGCTCAAGAAAGCATTCCTGTCGCTGCCGGAATATAAATTCGAGGGGTAAGAGAGGCTACGCCAATAGCCGCCTGGCAGGAGTGGAGGGATTCGAACCCCCGGCACTCGGTTTTGGAGACCGATGCTCTACCAGCTGAGCTACACTCCTGTGGGCGCCATTGGCCTGGCTGGCGTGCCTCTAGTGCTTGGGGGCGGCGATGGCAAGGCTGTCGTCGCCCGCACAATTTGCTACACTCGCGACCGTGCACAGCCCTACTCCCCCTCGGCATACCCCAGATCCCATCGCGCCTGAGATCCTTATGCTCGCCTATCGCAGCGGGATTTTCCCCATGGCCGATAGCCGCGACGATCCCGACATTTTCTGGGTCGAGCCGAACTTGAGGGCAATTCTGCCGCTGGACGGATTCCATTGCTCGCGCTCGCTGGCGCGCACATTGCGGCGCGAGCGATTTCGCGTGACCTGCGATGCCGCATTTGCGCAGGTGATGGCGGAATGCGCAGCGCCGCGCTGCGACATCGACGGTACTGGCGAAAGCTGGATCAGCCGGCGGATTTTTGCCAGCTACCTCGAATTGTACCGCCTCGGCCATGCCCATTCGATCGAATGCTGGCAGGGCGACCGGCTCGTCGGCGGCCTTTATGGTGTCGGTTTCGACCGCGTGTTCTGCGGGGAGAGCATGTTCAGCCGCGAGACCGATGCCTCGAAAGTGGCGCTGGCATGGCTGGTAGCGGCGCTGCGCCGATGCCGCGCGGAATTGCTCGATTGCCAGTTCATGACTGCCCACCTTTCCTCACTGGGCTCGGTCGAGATCAGCCAGGATCGCTATGTTGCGCTGCTGGCCAAGGCACAGCGGCCCTATGTCTTGGGCGCAGCCTTGGGCGTCGGGGACGCAGCAGGCGAGGCCGGAACAGCTTTGGCAGGCGGCGCACCGCTGGCGCTCCCGGCCGGTTTTGCCGCAGTGCTCGCCGCAGCCGGGGGATCTTCTTCCTCGCCCGGGAATTTCATCGCGCAGTCCTTGACCCAGACATCGTAGACCGGGTGCTCGACGACATTGAGTGATGGCGAATTCTTGAACAGCCAACCGGAAAACACCGTGCGCCAGGCCAGCGAGGCATTCGCGTCAGCGCGCTCTTCGGCATAGACCTGCACGAAAGCCCCGGTTTCGGGTGGAGTTTCCCACGGCAGGGTGCGCTCGCAGGTCGCCACACGCACGACCAGATTGCCGATCCGCCGCGCCTCGCCAGTCTTGAGCACCAAGTCCTGGGTCAGGTTGTTGCGTTTGTTGAGCAGGCCAAGCGTTGCGACCCGGTCCTTGACCGGTGTGCCGTATTTGCTCTCGACCGCAGGCCCAGCCGCAACGCCGCCCTTGGACACGGCGGCAGGAACTTCGGTGGACTTGTTCGCAGCCGGATCTTCGTTCTGATTTGAGCATGCGCCCAGCGCACCTACCGCAGCCAGAAGGGCCCAAAGGGCAGCCGCGCGGCTCATTCGTCAGGCGTCCGGCGACGCAGGCAACTTGTCGCCATCCGGCGACGCAGGCAACTTGTCGCCGTCCGGCGACGCAGACATCTTGTCGCCATCTGGCGACGCAGGCAATGTGTCGCCATCCGGCGACCAGGGCTCATAGTCACCCGTCGCAGCCGCCCGCTTGCCACCACGCTCCAGTGCGCCTTGCGGGCGATAGGCCTGCGGCGTGCCGGTGGCATTGGGGGTATAGTCGACCTCCCAGATGCGGGCTGCCGGCAGGTGGCTTTCGGGCACACCGTCATACGAATTGTGCAGCCAGCCATGCCATTCAGCCGGCACCCGGCTGGCATCGTTGGCGCCTTCATAGATCACCCAGCGGCGTTCAGTGCCCGCCCCCGGCTGGCCAGCGGCGCGCAGCTTCTTGGCGCGGAAATAGCGGTTGCCCTGTGCATCTTCGCCGACTTTTACGCCGGTGGCCATGCTGTTGATCAGCGTGCCAATGGTGGCGCCGTCCCACCAGGTGAAGAGCTTTGCGAGGATACCCATAGCCCAGTCGCCTAGCGGATTTGGGGGGTGGGGGGCAAGGGGTTGCGGGCCGACCCTGGAATAAGGCCACCGATTGTCACGACTGCCCCTCTTTCAGTCGCTTCGCCAGCAGGGAGCGGATCGTGGCGATCTTCGATTGGCAGAGCTTGACGTTGATCAGTCGATATTTCTGGGCGAGGTAGGCCTGCCCTGCTGCAACCCGGAATTCCGGATCGGACAAGGCTGCCTTGAAATCGACAGTTACGTTCGAAAAATCGGCATCGACGAAGAAATTGTCGTCTTTGAAATCGGGCAATCCGGCTTTCACGTTGATCACCATGTGGCGAACATATGCGGGATAGAAGGCCGAAACGCCGATCTGGATGTTGGTGTCGGATGTGCTGATGATGGCCAGGCTCTGGTCATATTCGATCAGCTTGAGGCGCAATTGCTTGTCGCGGATGAGATTGAGATTTCCCGAGCTCAGCAAGTCGCGGAAGGAGCCGGCAGGAGGCGGAGGGTCGCCATAAACAAGGCCCAGCGCGACCGCATCTTTCAGCACGTCCTGTTGCCGGGGATCGGCTTTGCCCGTCTCAAGCGCTTGTAGCAGGATTGTCTGGTTTCTCAGGGACTTTTCGTAGAAACCGGCGAGCGATTTCGCCGCATTGTCAATCCCGGCGAATTCCTGCTGCAAAGCGGCGAGAGCCTGATCCGCCCGCTTGTCGTCCTGTCGCTGGTCGTTCCAACTCGATGCCTGAATGCCAATGAATACGCCAAGCACGACGATCAGGAAGTCGATCGCGGCGACCATCCAGTTGTGTGACTTGAAATGCCGAATGACGCGTTGCAGCACGATTCTGCCCCTCCCCGCAGCTGCCCTCAGAACGTCACCGGCCGGGCCTGCCAGTGCGGTGATGGCACGCGATATTGGCCTGCAGTTACCAATCAACTTTGTCACCCGCCGCTATCCCCAGCCCGGCCGCGCGCCCGCCGTTCAGCTCGAGCACCGCCGAGACAGGCCCTTGGGACGCCAGCGGGCTTTCGTCATAGGGCACGGCATTGGCGGCGATATTGAGCACACGCCGGTCAGGTCCGATGAAAATAATGTCGAGCGGGATCACCGTGTTGCGCATCCAGAACGAGGCGTCGCGTGGCGGGTCCATCGGGAAGATCATGCCCTCATCCGCGCCCATGGCGGTGCGGAACATCAGCCCGCGGCTCTGTTCTGCGCCAGTGCGGGCCAATTCGACGCGGAAGCGGTGGACCTTGCCCGCGGATGTGACCGTGAGCGGTGCGACTGGCAGTCCCGAAACCGGATGCACAGCGGCGTTCGCCGCTGCGCTGGCGCTCGGTGCGCCAGACCCGGCCTGGGGCGAGCAGGCAGCAGCCAGTCCGAGCAGCGCACCACATTGCAGAATGGCACCCAGCAGTCCGCTCAGTCGCATGCCTTAGTCTCCAGCCTCGTCGGCCCATTGCTCGGCCGCCTCGATGCTGGCTGCATTGACCAGAAACCGCGCACTGTCGAGAGGGTGGCCGCCGCGCAGCAATGCCGCGATCTGCTTTTCTCGCGCCGCCCGGTCGCTGTGGGGTGCTCCGAAGGGGCCGAGCCTGCGTTTGACTGCAAGCGCCAGCGCGGCGCGGCGCGCTTCCCCCTCGCCGGGCTGCGACTCGCTGCGCTCTTCCTCGCTGATCCCCGCCGCATCAAGCGCTTGGCGCACTCGCCGCATGCCCAGCCCGCGGCGCAACATGGCGCCGGTCTTGACGCGGGCATAGGCCGCATCATCGACATAGCCGACCTCGACAAAGCGCGCCACGATTGCCGCAACCGGTGGTTCGTCCTCGCCTGCCCAGCCGCGCTCGCGCAATTTGCGGCGCAGATAGTCCGCCAGTTTGGCCGCGCTCACTGCGAAGCGTGCGGCATAGGCCAGCGCCAGTTCGTCGAGCCTTGCGGCATCGATCGGCTTGACCGGGCGGCGCTCGCGGCGCTTGCTGGCGGGATAATGTGGCATCGGCGGCCATAATCGTGCCACAGTCGCGCCCAAAGAGGGAAGCCTGCATGTGGTCGAGGGGATTTTAACCATACAAGCAGTTGCGAGTTTGGCATCTGCGTCCCCACGGCTTATTGAAATTTTAACGTAACAACAACGGGTTAATGCACATGGTCGACGTCGCGACACTTTCGCCGCCTGCCGAGTCAGTTCTCGCGCCCACACCCAATGAAGACATCATGCCCAGCCGGCGGTCGGATTTTGCCACCTTCGCCGATGCGCTGGACTATTCTGCGCAAGGCGTGTGCGGTCTCAATTTTCATGATCCGCGCGGGATTTTGACCCAGGCCTACACCTTTACCGAGCTGCGCGAGGACGCCCTGAAGGTCGCCTACCGGCTGATCGCGCGCGGCGTGTTACCGGGCGACCGGATCGCGCTCATCGCCGAGACCGGGCCTGATTTCGCCGCGCTGTTCTGCGGCGCGGTCTATGCCGGCGCCTGGCCGGTGCCGCTGCCGCTTCCGACCAGCTTTGGCGGCAAGGATAGCTATATCGACCAGATCGCGGTGCAGATGAAGAGCGCCGAGCCCAAGATGCTGGTCTTCCCCGAGGAACTGGCCGCGATGGCCGGCGCTGCCGCCGCGCTGCAGGGCTGCGAAGGGATCTCCTGGCAAGAGTTTGGACAGGAAGCCGCGCCCGAGGCGAAACTGCCCAAGCTCGAATCAGAAGACATCTGCTTCCTGCAATACTCGAGCGGATCGACCCGCTTTCCCCACGGCGTCGCAGTGAGCCATCGCTCGCTGCTGGCGAACCTGGCGGTGCACAGCCACGGCATGGACATTTCAGGCAGCGACCGCTGTGTCTCGTGGTTGCCATGGTATCACGACATGGGACTGGTCGGCTGCCTGCTTTCGCCAATTGGCAACCAGTTCTCGGTCGATTACCTCAAGACCGAGGATTTTGCGCGGCGTCCGCTCGCTTGGCTCGACATTATCAGCCGAAACAAGGGCAACTCAATCAGCTTCTCGCCAACGTTCGGCTATGACATCTGCGCTCGCCGCGTCTCAAGCCAGACCCACGTCGCCGAGCGCTTCGACCTTTCGCGCTGGCGGCTGGCGGGCAACGGGGCCGACATGATCAGGCCCGACGTAATGCAGAATTTCGTCAACACCTTTGCCGAGGCGGGCTTCAGCGCCAATGCCTTTCTGCCCAGCTATGGGCTGGCCGAAGCGACGCTTTGCGTCACCCTGATGCCGCCGGGCGAAGGCATTCAGGTCGAGCTGGTTGAAGAAGAGCGCCTCTCGGGCAAGCCGCGTGATTTATCGCGCCCGGCGCGCTACCGCGCAATTGTCAATTGCGGCAAGGCTGCGCGCGGGATGGCCGTGGAAGTGCGCGGCGAGGCGTGCGAAAAACTGCCTGATCATCACATCGGCAAGGTCTGGTGCACCGGAACCAGCCTGATGCACTCCTATTACCGAGACCCAGAAGCGACCGCCGCCTGCATGCTGGATGGCTGGCTCGATACCGGCGACATGGGCTACATGGTCAAGGGTTATCTGTTCATCGTCGGCCGGGCGAAAGACATGATCATCATCAACGGCAAGAACCACTGGCCGCAGGATATTGAATGGGCGGTGGAGCAATTGCCGGGCTTCAACCACGGTGACATCGCCGCCTTTGCGCTCGAGACCGAGAATGGCGAGGAAGTGCCTGCCGTGCTGGTCCATTGCCGCATCTCCGATCCCGAAGAGCGCCGCAAGCTGCACACCCTGATCCGCGACAAGGTGCAATCAGTGACCGGCATGGCCTGTGTGGTCGAACTGGTCCCGCCACGGACACTGCCGCGCACCAGCAGCGGCAAATTGAGCCGGGCCAAGGCGCGCAATCAGTATCTGGCAGGCGAAATCACACCGTATTCGCTCGCGGCATAAGCGGCGTTATCGCCGCCGGCCGCTTGCCCGTCACGTAGCTAGGTCTGCTCGGCCGTTGCTCGCGCCAGCGCGGCAAGGCGCGGATAGTGCCCTGCGCGCTCCTCGGCGCTGGCGGATGAGGCGCTGCCGCGCAGCAGCCGCCCCTTGATGCCGTGCAGGATCGCAGCGAGGCGGAACATGTTGAAGGCGAGGTAGAAGTTCCATGCCGGAATACCGCTACGCCCCGTGCGGCGACAATAGGCGGCGACATATTCCTCTTCACTGGGCAGCCCGAGCGCGGCTATGTTCCGTCCGCCCAGCCCGCCGAGAATTTCCGGCGGCAGCCGCATGACCATAGCATGATAAGCAAAATCTCCCAGCGGATGCCCCAGCGTCGATAACTCCCAGTCAAGCACAGCGAGAATTTGCGGGCGCTCGGGATGGAAGATCATGTTGTCGGCGCGGAAGTCGCCGTGGACAATGGTCGTCTCGTCGCCCGGCGGGATTGCGCCGGGCAACCATTCGATCAGGGCATCCATATTGGCGTCGCGTCCGGCAAGTTCATCGGCGAGATACTGCTGCGACCAGCGCGCAATCTGGCGTTCGAAATAATTGCCTGCGCGGCCATAATCGCCAAGGCCTACCGCGGCGGGATCGAGGGCATGGAGTTCGGCGATAACCCGGTTCATTTCGTCGAAATAGGCGTGGCGCTCGTCGCGCGGCACGTCAGGGAATGACGAATCCCAGAAGATGCGTCCTTCGACCATTTCCATCACATAGAAGGCGCTGCCGATCACTGTATCGTCGTCGCAAATCGCATGGATGCGGGCTACCGGCACCGGGCTGTCTGCCAATGCCCGCTGCACCCGCGCCTCGCGCAGCACGTCGTGCGCGCCTTTCAGGATTGGCCCGGAAGGCTTGCGCCGCAGAACATAGCGCGCGCGCGGCGTGGTTAGCTGGTAAGTGGGGTTCGACTGGCCGCCGTTGAACTGCTCAATTGTCAGCGGTCCGGCAAAGTCCGGCACATTGGCCGCGAGCCAGGGCGCGAGCGCTGTTTCATCAATCGCCGCGCGGACTGCTCCTGCCCCACTGTTTGCATCATTCTCCGCTGTCACAACGTCTACTCCCAAACCTATTGCACTGTCGGCGTTGCAATAGTTCGCGCACTGCCATATCGCCAATTCCGACTAGACGAAAGCGAGCGTCCATGCACCCACGCATTCATGCAAGCGAGCGCCCTGATGCCCCTGCCCTGATCATGGCCGGCTCGGGCGAGTGCGTGACCTACGGCGAACTGGAAGCGCGCGCCAATCGCGGCGCCCACGCCTTGCGTGCACTGGGGCTGCCAGTTGGCAGCACGGTCTGCATGGTCTGCGACAACCGGCCGGATTTCTTCGACATTTTCTGGGCAACGCAGCGCTCGGGCATAGTGCTTGTGCCCACTTCGACCCGGCTTAAGGCCGACGAGATCGCCTATATAATCGCCGACAGCGGGGCCAGCGTTCTGCTGATTGCCGACACGCTGGGCGAGGTCGCGCAGTCGCTCGCCGCGATGGGCGCCCAGTTGCCAGGGCTCGAACATATCCTTGCCATCGGCAACATTCCCGGTCTGCCGAACTGGCGCAGCCTTTGCGCCACACAGCCCGCCGCGCCAATCGCCGACGAGGCTAATGGCTCCCGCATGGCCTATTCATCGGGCACCACCGGGAGGCCCAAGGGCATCCGCAACATGTTGCCAACCAGCGGCAGCGACCCCGTCCAGCCGCTGGGCAGCGTGCACCTGTTCGGCAAGCTCTATCCGTTTGACCAGGCGACGATCTACCTCTCTCCCGCCCCACTCTATCACGCAGCACCAATGGGCTTCACCACCACGACCCAGTGCCTCGGCGGCACAGTGGTGGTGATGGAAAAGTTCGAACCCGAGGCATGGCTTGCCGAGATCGCTCGGTTCCGGGTGACCTTGACTCAGGTCGTGCCGACGATGTTCGTGCGCTTGCTGGAATTGCCCGACGAGGTGCGCCGCAAATACGATGTTTCGTCGCTGCAGGCTGTGATCCATGCCGCCGCGCCCTGCCCTGCGCCGATCAAGCAGGCGATGATCGCATGGCTCGGGCCGATCATCGAAGAATATTATGCAGGCACCGAGGGCAGCGGCTTCGTTTGCGTGGGCAGCAAGGATTGGCTGGATCGCCCTGGCACCGTTGGTCGTGCGGTGCACGGCAAGATACACATCTGCGGTGATGACGGCCAGGAACTGCCCACGGGCGAACTCGGCACGATCTATTTCAGCGACGGGCCCACCTTCACCTATCACAACGCGCCCGAAAAGACCGTCTCATCGCGCAATCCGCTGCATGGCGACTGGTCGACGCTCGGCGATGTCGGCAGGGTCGATGCCGAAGGCTTTCTGTTCCTCGCCGACCGCAAGGACTTCATGATCATTTCGGGCGGGGTGAATATCTATCCGCAGGAGGTCGAAAACCTGCTTGTAACCCATCCCCAGGTCGCCGATGTCGCAGTCTTCGGCGTGCCCAACGCGGCATTCGGCGAGGAAGTGAAAGCCGTGGTCCAGCCTGCGCGCTGGGAAGATGCAGGCGAGAATTTGGCACAGGCGCTGATCGAATGGTGCCGCGAGCAAATGGCCGACGTAAAATGCCCGCGGAGCGTGGACTTCGTGCGCGAACTGCCGCGGGCCGAGACCGGCAAGCTTTACAAGAAAGAGCTGAAGGCGAAATATTGGCCCTAGCGAACCTGCTATTCCCGCTGCGCCCGGCTCAGCTCGATCTCCTCAAGCAGAGTCCAGAACGTCGCAACGCGGGCTGCATCGCCCGCTTCCTCCGCCGCCGCCTGTGCTTCGACCAAAAGCAGCCGGAGGCGATGGTTTTCTGCATCAAGCTGGCTGATCCTCAGCCCCGGATCAGGTGCGGGCGGCAAGCCCAGAGCTGCGCGGATCGTCGCGTTTTCCGCGACGCGGATCGCCGCCGCATCATCCACCCAGTTGGCGCAGATCGCGAGCACGCTGCCCGCAAGGCGCACCGATTGACCCAGAAACGGCGTTCGTAGATCGGGCGCGACATCCTCGCGCAGCAGGTCGCCGATGCGGTGCAAGGCGGCATCAATGGTCAGCCTCATGCCACCTCTCCAAACTCGCGCATCAGTGCCAGGATCGTCTTGCGGTGAAAATGTCCCGCGCGGATTCCCGAGAGCGCGACGACCATTTCGTGGCTTTCACCGCTGGCCAGCGCCGCTTCCGCCGTTGTCCAGATCGCACAGGCCTTGACCGCCGAAAACAACCGCCACCAGTCAAGCGCGGTGCGGTCCGCCTTCATTCCGCTCGCTGCTTCCCATGCCGCGATGCTCTGATCGAGCGGCAAGTGCCGGGTGATCGGCCAGAAGGGGTCGATTGCCCAGGCCGCGTCTTCCAGCGGATCGCCGATGTGGCACATCTCCCAGTCGAGAATGGCGCTGATCCGGCCTTCGGGTGTGAACAGAAAATTGCCCGAGCGGTAGTCGCCGTGGACGATGGCGGGCTTGGCAGGCTCGGCCGGCGGGTTGCGCCGCAGCCAGCGGATCGCCCCGCGCACGATGGGTTCGATCACCGCTTCGCCCGCATCGAGGATCGCCTCCCACCGGTCGAGCTCAAGCCGCCAGAAGCCGGATTTCGCCTCGCCGTTACGAAGGCTGCTCAGCCCCAGCGCGCAGTGGTCGAGCGCCGCCAACCGGCCCATGATCGTCCAGAACTGCCGCGCCACGGCCTCCCCATGTCCTTCATAGGGATCGTCGGCACTGAACGGATTGCCGGGCTTTCCGGGCATCAGGTCCATGATGAAGAACGGCCGGCCGAGCCACGCCGGATCAAGCTCGAGAAAATGCGCCTCGGGCGCGGGGATCCCCTGTCCGGCGAGTGCGCGATAGACGTTGAATTCCAGATCACGCTCGGCGACGACCAGTCCCGCAGGCGCATCACGGCGCAGAATCAATTGCTTTTCGGTGGCCACTCCGCGAGAATCCCAGCGCGCACGCAGGCGGTAGGTTTCCTGGCTTGATCCGCCATAGATGCGCGCCAGCCCGTCAACCGCGATGCCGCGCGCTTCGGGCATGCGGTGACCAAGATAGGCGGCTATCCGTGCCTCGAGATTGCTCATGGCACATCGAACATGCTGGTAAGACCCGAGGGCTCATGGCGGCCCAGCACGATCGATTCAAAGCAGCCCACCCCTTCCAGCACAGTGCCATCCGGCGTGGTCATGGCGAGATGGGAAAATGCCTGCGGATGTTCAAAGCGCGAGCCGTGGATCACGCCTGCGCCATCATATTCGTCATAGCCCAGAGCCAGCGAACCTTTGTTGAGCCCGTGCGACCAGTCCGGGTTCATGTAGCCCAGTCCGGCAAGCAGCAAGATGCCCCAGAACGGCCGCCTTAGGACGAACGGCAGCGAGCCGAACACGATGAGCCCCACCAGCAGG
>JANLSP010000188.1:0-2768 GCA_031362485.1 Novosphingobium sp. | reverse complement strand
CTGGAATATTGCCCTGTAAGTCTTAGGAACAGACGGCGGAGATGGCGGGAACCAGCGGCCAAAGCGATTGCAGCATGCATAAAGAAACAGCTCAAGGGAGATCTTCTGCCGTTCGGTCTTGGGTCTAATGTCTGGGAGATGCCCCAATGCTAAAATGATTTCACCCTCAGGTGGCGGATACGTTTTCGATTTCTCATTGCGCTGGGCTGTCCCGTAATGCGCCTCAATCCAGCGACGCGCTTGCGCTTGGTTCACGTCAAACGACCTTTCTATCGATGCCGCAGCAAATTTCTAAGTGCCATGCCCAAAAAGCCAAATATATTAATTACGGCGACAAGTGTAATTACGGTAATGACGGCAACAAGTGCAATAACCTCGAAACCCTCACCGCAGCAATTCCCCCACCAGCGCCGGACGCTTGGCAATAATCGCCAGTAGAACCTGCGCCGGCCCTGTCGGCCTCCTGCGCCCATGTTCCCAGTTGAGTAGCGTCCCTTTGGCAACGCCGATGCTGCGCGCAAACGCGGCCTGTGACAGGCCAGTGCTGGCGCGGATCGAGGCGACGTCTACTTCGGGCACTTCCACCTTGCGGACCTGCGCGCCGCTGGGCTTGCCTTGCGCGAAGTCGATGGCCTCGGCCAGACCCTGCCGGATGCTTTCATAAGCGCTCATTGACGTTCTCCATAATGGGCGATCAGGGCTTTGCTCAGCGCAACCAGTTCAGACTGTTCGGCCTTGCTCAGATTGTCTTTCTCGTTCTTGGCGAACACGGTGACGAGAAAGATCGGCATTTGCGCGCCGCCGAAAACATAGACGGTGCGATAGCCGCCGCTCTTGCCGCCGCCGGGCCGGGCAAAGCGGAGCTTGCGCAGACCGCCGCCCAGCGCAGTGCCTGCCTCCGGATGGGCGGCGATGAAATCGACCAGCGTGGCGCGCTCTTCCTCATTCATGATCGCCTTGGCCCGTCGCAGGAATTCGGGCAGTTCCACGACGGTCTGCAAGCGGGTCATGAAGGCGCATTATGCTTCATTGACACATAAGTCAATGGCGTAGCCAGAGCGCGGCATCTCCTAGTAATGGGGTGTAGGGGCAAGGTCCCCTTCAAAAAGGGAGTTCTCCCCATTCCGTCCCGCTTCCCCTTACCCAGCCCCGTCAAGCGATCGCAAAGACACAGAAATCGCTCGCCTGCATAAAATTCCCCACCCCGGCCGCAATTCGTGCCATTAGGCCCCCAACCCACCCAACCAGACGAGAACGACACCAAAAATGGCATCCTACAAAGACCCCAGTTTCCAGGAACGCACCGCGCTCGCCAAGCAGGCCCGCGAGAAGGCGCTGAAGCTGCTCGCCGCCAAGCCGGAGCCTGATGCGGCGCTGATCGCCGAGCGCCAGGCTGCGCTTGCGGCGAAGGAAGCCGCCGCGCGCGAGAAGAGCGCCGCGCGCAAGGCGGCGATTGCGCAGGCCAAGGCTGACAAGATCGCCGCCAGCCAGGTGCCCGAGAAGGTGATGCCCAGCGAGGCCGAGCTCAAGGCCGCGCGCGATGCGCGCTATGCGGCGCGCAAGAAGAACAAGCGGTGATCTGAGGGGCGCTTTGCCTCAGCATGAGCGGGGATGCTTCGACAAGCTCAGCATGAGCGGGAGGGGCGCTAGTCAGCCATCCTCCGGCGCGCAAAGAGCGGCCTGTATCCGCTTGCGCAATGTAGGCCGGGGCAGGCCGGTCTCGCCGTCGCCGTGGGTGAGGAACTGCGGCAGGGCGCGGGGCTCGCCTGCTGCTGCGGGCTCGGCGGGCACTGACCGGGCAATGACTTCCTCGGCTTCGCTGGCCGGTTCCCAGTCGGCATCTTCGGCTTCCTCCCACTCCTGCGTGTCCATTTGCTCGGTATATGCCGAGCGGCCGTGTGCGCTGTCTTCGGCTTCGGCTGCTTTCCAGGCTTCGTAGAGCTGGCGGGTGTGGGCGGTCATGCCGGCGAGGTGGTTGCGCTGCATCCGGGCGAGTTTGGCGTCGATCGAGGCGATGACCTCTTCGGAATTGCGGGCCTGTTCGGCTTCGCGTTGTTCCTCCCATTCGGCGTGCCACTGTTTTTTCAGGCGGGCGAGGCGCGTCTGGTCGGGGGCGTTATCGCCACTTGCGCCACTGCTGCGGCGCAGGCCGCCGTGACCGTTGGCTGCGAAGCGCTCGGGCGCGCGGTTGCGGAGCATGAACATCAGCAGGCGGTCGTTATAGATGCGGCGGGTGCCGATGAGTTTGCCGTAGGCGTACATCGGCACTTCGACGCCGTGGAGCGCGCGGTCCATCGCGACGTCCTCGATCCGGCGCATGCCGATATCGAGCGCGGCATCCCAGGCGGCGCGGAACTGCTGCGCGTCGGGGTGGCGGCGCAGCAGATAGGCGCCGACTTCGGCGCGGCCGACCCGCGCGGCGGCGCTCCTGACGCTGCCGGTTTCAGCCAGCGCCTCGATGAAGGCAAGCTGGACTTCGGGTTTCCAGCCGTTGGTGCGGTCTTTGGCGCGCGGGACGGGGGTGAAGGCGGGCAGGCTCTGCGCGGTGGCCGGTGCGGGTTCGGGGGGCGCGGGCTTGGGGGGTTCAGACATGGGAAGGCGACTCGGCGGCAGTTTGCGGGGGGCGGGATTATGCCCCAGCCGCGCCGGTGTAGGAAAGCGTTCGCTCCGCTCTAGGGCACCAGCACCGTGTCTTTCGCCTCGGCGTCGGTCTGCGGATAGTCGAGGATATAGTGCAGCCCCCGGCTCTCCTTGCGCTTGAGCGCGGA
>JANLSP010000176.1:0-4912 GCA_031362485.1 Novosphingobium sp. | reverse complement strand
TTGAAACTGTCCTGACGCTCGGCAATTTTCTCGGCCGGAGTAGCCGCATAGAGGGCGGTCCCAAACGTAGCTGCGATGACGGCGGCGATGATGTGTATGCGACGAACCATTTTATTCCAAGCCCCCTGCTGAAACACAAGCTTGTGCACATTCTAATGCTTGCGCCAAGCGGAAACTTCCAGTCCCACCATCGCCGCTTCATCGAGGCGCCGGCCCGAATTCAGCATTGATCACGCCTGATAACGTCGACCTGGGCGCTTGACCCTGCCGACGCGCGTGCGGTATCCTGGCCGAAGACAACGCCAATCGGCGAGAGAGGATTGAGAGCGCCATGGCATCGCAATCTGAAGTGCATCCTGTGCCGAGTGCGCCGGTCGATGGCACACACATCGTTGACTACAACGTATTCGGTGATCGCTTGTTCGAGGAAGAAGGGGACCTGCACCTTGGCCTGTACCGGCTAGGCGAGGAATTCGGTCGAGGGATATTCTGGACACCGCACAACGGCGGTCACTGGTTGATCAATGACTATGAATTGCTGTTCGAAGCGGTTCGCACGCCGGAAGTTTTTTCCAGCAACAACCGTGCAGCGCATGATGGCGCAATGGTGATGATCCCGCCGATGGAAGGCGGCGGCGAGCCTCGTTTCGCTCCGCAATCGCTCGATCCGCCAGACCACGGCATGTACCGTATGCCGCTGATGAAGGCATTTGCACCGGCAAAGATCCTCGCCATGGAACAGGGAATTCGCGATCTGGCGAGGCGACTGATTGACAATCTGCTGGGAAGCGACCGCGCGGAGTTTCTCGCAGAAGTGGCCGAGCCTCTGCCCGTCACGGTATTCATGAAGATGATGGGCATGCCACTTGATCGGCTGTCCGAGTTTCGCCGCTGGATGCATGATATTTCTTCCAGCGACGACGCCAATCGCGCTGCAGCCTTCACCAATATCAACGATGCGATGCATGAGCTGATCCTGGCGCGTCAGGCCCGGCGCGAAGACGATCTCATCAGCCATCTGCTGGACAGCGACATCCGCGGACGCAGTCCGGACATGGTGGACATGCAATCCTACTGCCTGCTGCTGTTCACCGCCGGGCTGGACACACTGGTCAACACGTTCACTTTCGGTATGTATCACCTCGCGCGTCACCCGGAGCTGCAGGAACGCATCCGCGCGGACCGTGCCCTTATCCCCGAATTCATCGAAGAAGTGCTGCGCCGATATGGGGTTGCCATGCCTCCGCGCGTCGTTGCCCGCGATATGGAATTCGGCGGCGTCAAACTGACAAAGGGTGAACGGGTATTGATGATGCTGCCCGCGGCCAATCTTGACGAAGCTGCATTCCCCGGCGCGGCGGTGTTCGATATCGACCGGGAGAACAAGACCCACATCACCTTCAACTCAGGGCCGCATCGTTGCGTAGGATCGCATCTGGCGCGGCTGGAACTGAGGGTTTTCTTCGAAGAATGGTTCGATCGGATGCCGAATGTGCGCCCTGATCCTGCCAATCCTCCAACCTATCGGTCGGGTCTGAATTTGACGATTTGCAAGTTGCCGCTGATCTGGGACGTGGCCTGAACGCAGCTACTCTGCTGCTTCGCGCGCGCGCTCCAGCAACGGAGCGAGATAGTGTCCCGTAAAGCTCCTCGCATTCGCGGCAACTTCCTCCGGCGTTCCTTCGACGACAATTTCTCCGCCGCGCACCCCGCCTTCAGGGCCGAGATCAATCACCCAGTCGGCGGTCTTGATAACGTCCAGATTGTGCTCAATCACCACCACCGAGTTGCCGCCGTCAACCAGCCGGTGGAGCACTTCGAGCAGCTTGCGCACGTCTTCAAAGTGGAGGCCCGTGGTCGGCTCGTCGAGGATGTAGAGCGTTTGCCCGGTGCTTCGCCGCGCCAGTTCCTTGGCGAGCTTGACCCGCTGCGCCTCGCCGCCTGACAGCGTCGTCGCCTGTTGGCCGACCTTGACGTAGCCCAGGCCCACCTCGTTCAGCATATGCATCTTCTCGCGAATCGGCGGCACCGCCTTGAAGAATTCCTCAGCATCCTCGATCGTCATGTCGAGCACGTCGGCGATGCTGTGGCCCTTGAACTTCACTTCGAGGGTTTCGCGGTTGTAGCGCTTGCCGCCGCATTCCTCGCAGGTGACATAGACGTCTGGCAGGAAATGCATCTCGATCTTGATCAGCCCGTCACCCTGGCACTTTTCGCAGCGCCCTCCTTTGACATTGAAACTGAAGCGCCCTGGCTTGTAACCGCGCGCGCCTGACTCCGGCAGGCCCGCGAACCAGTCACGGATCTGGGTGAAAGCACCTGTATATGTTGCAGGGTTGCTGCGCGGAGTGCGGCCGATCGGCGACTGGTCAATCTCGATCACTTTATCGCAAAATTCGAGGCCGGTGATCTTGTCGTGCGCACCTGCAATGACCCTTGCGCCATTGAGCACACGCGCCGCACCGGCTTGCAGCGTATCGATGATCAGGCTTGACTTGCCGCTGCCCGAAAGGCCGCTGACGCACGTGAACGTGCCGAGTGGTATCTCGACCGAGACATTACGCAGGTTGTTGGCCCTAGCGCCGTGGACGCCAATCGCATGGCCGTTGCCCTTGCGCCGAACGGGCGGAACCTCGATGCGGCGCGCACCAGTCAGATATTGTCCGGTGAGGCTGCCAGGTGCTGCAAGGATGTCCGCAAGCGTGCCCTGTGCGACGATTTCTCCGCCATGCACGCCCGCCCCGGGGCCAAGATCGACGATGTGGTCCGCATGGCGGATCGCATCCTCGTCATGCTCGACGACGATCACCGTGTTGCCGAGATCGCGCAGGCGCTTGAGCGTTTCAAGCAGCCGGTCGTTGTCGCGCTGGTGAAGCCCGATGCTCGGCTCGTCGAGCACATAGAGCACGCCCGAAAGCCCCGAGCCAATCTGGCTGGCAAGCCGGATGCGCTGGCTTTCGCCGCCCGACAATGTGCCCGAAGTGCGGTCAAGATTGAGGTAGTCGAGCCCGACATTGTTGAGGAATCCAAGCCGCTCGTTGATCTCCTTTAGAATGGCCTTGGCGATCTGGCTTTGCTGCGCGGTAAACTGCTGATCCAGAATAGAAAACCACGCCAGCGCGTCCACTACCGACAGTCGCGTGACCGAAGAAATATCCCGCGCAGCTATTTTTATCGACAGCGCCTCGGGCTTGAGTCTTTTCCCCTCGCAGGTTTCGCAGGGCTGCGCGGTCTGGAACCTGCCCAGCTCCTCACGCATCCAGGTGCTGTCAGTCTGCAACATGCGGCGATTGAGGTTGCCGATCACGCCCTCGAAGGCCTTGTTCACCGTATAGCTCTTGCGCCCGTCGGTGAAAGTCAGAGCCACCGGCTTGCCGCCAGTGCCGTGCAGGATGATGAGGCGCACTTCGCCGGGAAGGTCTTGCCAGCGTGTGGTCAGGTCGAAGCCGAATTCCATGGCCAGGCTGTTGAGGACCTGCATGTAATAGGGACTGGGCGGGTTTGACTTGGCCCAGGGTACCACCGCGCCCTGCTTGAGGCTCAGCGCCTCGTTGGGCACCACCAGCTGCGGATCAAACAGCAGCTTTTCGCACAGCCCATCGCAGGCCGGACAGGCGCCTTGCGGGGCGTTGAAGCTGAACAGGCGCGGCTCGATGCTCTCGATGGTGAAGCCGGAGACCGGGCAGGCGAATTTTTCGGAGAAGACGATGCGATTGGGCGGGAGTGCTGCGTTCTTCATGCCTCCTGACAGCGCACGGGCTTCGACAGGCTCAGCCTGAGCGGGGCTTGTTTTTGGCTCATTGGCAACAAAACCAACGTCCGCTCGTGCCGAGCTTGTCGAAGCACCGCCACCAAGCTCCGCCACCACCCCATCCGCCAGATCGACATAGGCCAGCCCGTCGGCCAGCTTGAGCGCCTGCTCGAACGAATCCGCCAGCCGCGTCTCAATCCCCTCGCGCACGGCAATCCGGTCGACCACAACTTCGATGTCGTGCTTGAACTTCTTGTCGAGTGCCGGGGCTTCCTCGATCGGATACATCTCCCCATCGATGCGCACCCGCGTATAGCCAGCCTTCTGCCACTCGGCCAATTCGCGTCGGTATTCGCCCTTGCGGCCGCGCACCACTGGCGCGAGCAGATAGGCGCGCGTGCCCTCTGGCAGCGCCATCACCCGGTCGACCATCATGCTGACGGTCTGCGCGGTGATCGGCAGGCCGGTGGCCGGCGAATAAGGAATGCCCACCCGCGCCCACAGCAGCCGCATGTAGTCGTAGATCTCGGTCACCGTCGCGACGGTCGAGCGCGGATTGCGGCTGGTGGTCTTTTGCTCAATGCTGATCGCGGGAGAAAGCCCGTCGATATGCTCGACATCGGGCTTCTGCATCAGCTCGAGGAACTGGCGCGCATAAGCCGACAGGCTCTCGACATAGCGCCGCTGGCCTTCGGCATAGATTGTGTCGAAGGCCAGGCTCGACTTGCCGCTGCCCGACAGGCCGGTGACGACGATGAGCTGCTCGCGCGGGAGCGAAACATCGAAGCCCTTGAGGTTATGTTCGCGGGCGCCGCGGACGGTTATGTGGGTGAGCGACATGTCGCGGCGTGTTCCATATCTGTTCGATTCGGGCAAGGGCCGCCTGATGCAAGCCGCAATCGGCGAGATTTTTTCCGCCAGACTCTCCTTGACGCCGCATGAACGCAGCACCATATGCGCCCCGCTGGCACTCGGCTCATGTGAGTGCCAATTGCATTCGTATCCACTGGAAGAGGAACATCCTATGAAATTCCGTCCGCTGCACGACCGCGTGCTCGTGCGCCGCATTGAGGCCGAAGAAAAGACTGCCGGCGGCATCATCATCCCCGACAGCGCCAAGGAAAAGCCGGCCGAGGGCGAAATCGTCGCCGTTGGTTCGGG
>JANLSP010000113.1:0-6455 GCA_031362485.1 Novosphingobium sp. | reverse complement strand
GTGACCGATCGCCGCCATGTGGACGCGCAGCTGATGGGTGCGGCCGGTCAGCGGTTGCAGCTCCACCCAGCAGGCGCGATTGCCCGCGCGGTCGATCACGCGGTAGCGGGTGCGCGCGCTTTGCCCGTGTTCGGACTGGTCGACCATCATCTTCTCGCCGCCAGTGCCCGGCTGCTTGGCCAGCGGCAGTTCGATCAAGCCGTCCGCGATATCAGGAACGCCCGCGACCAGCGCCCAGTAGATCTTGCGCGCCGAGCGGGTGGAGAAGCGCTTGGAAAAAAAGGCGGCGCTGCCCGGAGTGCGCGCGATCAGCAAGACGCCCGATGTATCCTTGTCGAGCCGGTGGACCAGCCTTGGCCTCGGGCCGGTATCGACAAAGGCATCAAGCAGCCCATCGACATGCTCTTTGGTGCCGGTGCCGCCCTGCGTGGCGAGCCCCGGCGGCTTGTTGAGCACAATCGCCGCGCGGTCCTGGCTTAGCACCATCGCCTCGGCCTGCTCGATCTGTGCTTCGCTCAACACCTTGCGCACCGGCCCGCTCTTGCGCTCGGGCGCGGCGCCGCCGGGCGGAACCCGCAGCACTTGCCCCGTCGTCAGCCGGTCTTCAGGCGCAGCGCGCTTGCCATCCACCCGGATCTGCCCGGTCCGCGCCCAGCGGCTGACCATGGCGAAGCCGACATCGGGCAAGTGGCGCTTGAACCAGCGATCGAGCCGCACTCCGTCGTCGTCGGCCTGAATTGTAAACTGGCGAACGGAATCGGTCATGCCATGCCCCGCATCAGCGCGAGGCCGGCAAACAGTCCGAGCACGCCGCCCGCGAGCGACAGCGCCATATAAAGCGCGGCAAGTCCGGTGTGCCCGCGCTGGGCCAGTTGCACGATTTCGAGGCTAAAAGCTGAAAACGTGGTGAAGCCGCCGAGTAGGCCGACGCCCAGCAACAGCCGCGCCGATTCGTTCCCGCCCGCCCGCACCAGCCAGCCTGTCAGCAGGCCCATGGCGAAACTGCCGGTGACATTCACCGTCAGCGTCGCCCAGGGGAAAGCCGCAGAGGGCACCAGCCGCCCGGCTATGAAACGGAGCCATGCGCCCAGGCCGCCGCCCAGGGCGACGTAGAGAGAGGATGAGAGGATCGATGGAGTTGCCATTACAATGTCGCCTTAGTCGCGCTTGGCATTTGCCGCAAACCCCAGCCTGAAGACTTGCCATCGGCTCCCCGCTTTGCTAGCGGCGCAGGCGTTCGAGCCGTCCCTTTGGGGATTCGGCCCGTTTTCGCGTTTTCTTAAGGCGACCCCCCGCATGTGATTGGGGGTTCTGGCCTTATGTTCTTGAGGTGTTGCTGTTTATGCAAATTATGGTCCGCGATAACAATGTCGATCAGGCTCTGCGCGCGCTGAAAAAGAAGCTTCAGCGTGAGGGCGTTTATCGCGAGATGAAGCTGCGCCGTCACTATGAGAAGCCCAGCGAAAAGCGCGCCCGCGAAAAGGCTGCTGCTGTTCGCCGCGCCCGCAAGATGGACCGCAAGCGCGCCGAGCGCGACGGCGTCAAGTAAGGTTGAAGGCGTCATCCCGGTCCTTCGGCGAAGCTCAGGAGAGCCTTGATCCGGGACCGCTGGCCGCTTAGGCCATGAGGGCGCGGCAAGACCGCGCCCTTTTGCATTTCCCGAGAAGCAGGATTTTCCCATGACCGAGATTACCCGCGTTCCTCTCCAGCCGATTGCCAGGGGATCGCTCGGCAAAATGTGGCTGGGCGTCGTGGCGGCAGTTGCCGT
Organism: Novosphingobium sp.; assembly: GCA_031362485.1. Classification (GTDB taxonomy): domain Bacteria; phylum Pseudomonadota; class Alphaproteobacteria; order Sphingomonadales; family Sphingomonadaceae; genus Novosphingobium. Next base: position 4,687 of record JANLSP010000113.1, on the reverse strand, counting down.
GGCGGCTGGCGTTGCCTGGGCGGCGATGCCTGCCGCGGTCACAGTCGAGACGATCACGGCAGGCCAGGGCCCTTCGCCGACCATCGAGGACGTGGCGTTGATCAACTACAAGGGCACGCTGCCTGACGGGAAAGTGTTCGACCAGCAGCAGCAGGCCGCCTTGCCGCTACAGGGCGTGGTCCCCGGCTTCACCAAGGCGCTGGTGCAGATGCAGCGCGGCGGCAAGTACAAGGTGCTCATTCCTTCCGAGCTTGGCTATGGCGCGCAGCAGGCTGGCCCGATCCCGCCCAACACCGATCTGACTTTCGAGATCGAGCTGCTCGATTTTCGCAGCCGCGCCGAGATCGAGCAGCAGCAGCGCATGATGCAGCAGATGCAGGCGCAGCAGGGCGGCGCTGGTGGTCCGGGCGGACCCGGTGGCGCTCCCGGCGGCCCCGGCGCGCCGCCGCCTCCCGCGCCACAGCCCTGAGGCACAGCCGATGTCGGTAGATATCGCAACCGTGGCGAAAATCGCCGCGCTCGCCCGGATCAAGGTCAGCGAAGCCGAACTCACGGCGATGGTGCCCGAACTCAACGGCATCCTCGCCTGGGTTGAGCAGCTGGGCGAAGTCGATGTGGCGGGCGTCGAGCCGATGACTGCAGTGATCCCCAACCACTTGCGCCTGCGCGAGGACGCGATCAATGCCGATCAGCTCACTGGCGGCGGCAAGCGCGATGCCGTGCTCGCCAATGCCCCGGCTGCCGAGCACGGGTTTTTCGGCGTGCCTAAGGTGATTGAATGACCGACCTCACCGATCTGACAGTTGCCGCGATCCGTTCCGGCGTGGCCTCGGGCCAGTTCAAGGCCGCCGAAGTTGCTGAGGCGTTCAATGCCAATGTCGCGGCGGCCTCTGCGCTCAACGCTTTCATTGTCGCGACGCCTGAAAAGGCGCTGGGTGCTGCCGCCAAGGTCGATGCCGACCGCGCTGCCGGCAAAGTGCTCGGCAAATTGGCGGGCGTGCCGATCGGCATGAAGGATTTGTTCTGCACCAGGGGCGTGCAGACGACCGCTGCCAGCCACATTCTCGAGGGCTTCACCCCCGAATACGAATCGACCGTCTCGCAGAAGTTGTGGGATGCCGGCGCGGGGATGCTGGGCAAGCTCAACCTTGACCAGTTCGCCATGGGCTCATCGAACGAGACGAGCTATTTTGGCAATGTGATTTCGCCGTGGAAGCGCAACGATGGCGGCAATGCTGCGCTTGCCCCCGGCGGAAGCTCGGGCGGCTCGAGCGCTGCGGTTGCCGCGCGCCTCTGCCCGGCGGCGACCGGCACCGATACCGGCGGATCGATCCGCCAGCCTGCGGCCTTCACTGGCATGTCGGGCATCAAGCCAACTTATGGGCGTTGCAGCCGTTGGGGTATCGTCGCTTTCGCCAGCTCGCTCGATCAGGCGGGGCCAATGGCGCGCGATGTCCGTGACTGTGCGATCATGCTCGAAGTGATGGCGGGCTTCGATGCCAAGGATTCGACCAGCCTCGATATGCCGGTGCCCGATTGGGAAGCTGCGCTGAGCGGCGATCTGAGAGGCAAGAAAGTCGGAATCCCGCGCGAATACCGCATGGACGGGATGGATGACGACGTTTCGGCCAGTTGGGAGCAGGGCATTGCCTGGCTCAAGGACGCCGGCGCTGAAGTGGTCGACATTTCGCTGCCGCACACCAAATACGCGCTGCCGGCGTACTATATCATCGCCCCCGCCGAAGCCTCGTCCAACCTCGCGCGCTATGATGGGGTGCGCTACGGCCTGCGCGATCTGCCGGACGGGGCGGGGCTGCAGGACATGTATGCCGCCACCCGCGCGGCGGGCTTTGGCCCCGAGGTCAAGCGCCGCATCATGATCGGCACTTATGTGCTCTCGGCGGGCTTCTATGATGCTTACTACACGCAGGCACAGAAAGTCCGCACGCTGATCAGCCGCGATTTCACCGAGGCGTTCAAGAGCTGCGACGTGATCCTGACGCCGACCGCACCCAGCGCCGCCTTTGCGCTTGGCGAAAAGAGCGCCGATCCGCTGGAGATGTATCTCAACGATGTGTTCTCGGTGCCCGCATCGCTGGCAGGCCTTCCTGCCATGTCAGTCCCCGCCGGGCTGAACCGCGAGGGACTGCCGCTGGGCCTGCACCTGATCGGGCGGCCATTCGACGAGCAGGGCGTGCTCAATGCAGGCCTCGCGATCGAGGCGCGGGCCGGTTTTGCGGCGCGGGCGGAGAGGTGGTGGTGACATGAGCGAATACCGCATCCAGGGCGCAACCGGCGAATGGGAGGTCGTGATTGGCCTCGAGGTCCACGCGCAGGTCGTCTCGAAAAGCAAGCTGTTCTCCGGCGCCGCGACCGAATTCGGCGCCGAGCCCAATTCCCAGGTCAGCCTGGTCGATGCCGCGATGCCCGGCATGCTGCCGGTACCGAACCGCGAGTGCATCCGCCAGGCAGTGCGCACCGGCATGGCAATCGAGGCGCCGATCAACCGCTGGTCGCGGTTTGATCGCAAGAACTATTTCTACGCCGACTTGCCGCAGGGCTACCAGATCAGCCAGCTCTATCACCCGCTGGTGGGCGAGGGGCACATCGAGATCGTGCCCGACGCGAAGAAGCCGGACGAAACCAAGACCCTCGGCATCGAACGCATCCATGTCGAGCAGGACGCGGGCAAGCTGATGCACGATCAGCATCCGACGATGAGCTATGTTGACCTCAATCGTTCGGGCGTCGCCCTGATGGAAATCGTCAGCCGGCCTGACATGCGCTCGCCGGCCGAGGCCGGGGCCTATGTGCGCAAGCTGCGCAGCATTTTGCGCTATGTTGGCTCCTGCGACGGCAACATGGAAGAAGGCTCGATGCGCGCCGACGTCAATGTCTCCGTGCGCAAGCCCGGCGATGAATTCGGCACCCGCACCGAGACCAAGAACGTCAATTCGGTACGCTTCGTGATGGCGGTCATCGAAGGCGAAGCCCGCCGCCAGGTCGATCTGATCGAAGATGGCGGCAAGGTGGTGCAGGAAACCCGCCTCTATGATCCCGACCGGGGCGAAACCCGATCGATGCGCAGCAAGGAAGACGCGCACGACTATCGCTATTTCCCCGATCCCGACCTGCTGCCGCTGGAGCTCGACGACGCATTCCTCAAAGAATGCCGCGCGAGCCTGCCTGAATTGCCCGATGCCAAGCGCGCGCGCTATGCCGGGGAGCTGGGGCTCTCGGCCTACAACGCCGATATCCTGACCGCCGAAGTTGATACCGCGCGCTGGTTCGAACGGCTGGTAGCAGCCACGGCCGAACGGCAGAACAAGAGCGAGGCCGATGTCGCCAAGCAGGCAGCGAACTGGCTGACATCGGAACTGTTCGGCGCGCTCAACCGGCTCGGTAAGAGCCTTGAGGATTCTCCCGTCAGCCCGGCGCAGGCAGCCGAATTGCTGGCCTTGGTCGGCGACGGCACAATCTCGGGTACGATTGCCAAACAGGTGTTCGAAATGATGCTGGAATCAGGCGACGGCGCGGCGGCCATCGTCGAGCGCGAAGGCCTCAGACAGACCAGCGACACCGGCGCAATCGACGAGGCCGTCGCCAAAGTCCTCGCCGACAACGCCGACAAGGTCGAACAGTACCGCGGCGGCAAGGAAGCCCTGTTTGGCTTTTTCGTCGGCCAGACGATGAAGGCCATGCAGGGCAAGGCCAACCCGCAGGTGGTCAACGAGGCGGTGAAGATAGCGCTGGGCTGATCCGGTTGCGGGGCGCGCACTGCCACCCCATATCGCTTGTATGACCAATGCCCGCATGCCCGCCCTGTTCATCGGCCATGGTTCGCCGATGACCGTGATTTCAGACGTTCCCGAGCGCCGCGCGATGCAGACTTTGGGGCGGATGCTGCCGCGCCCCCGGGCAATCCTGGTTGTGTCCGCTCATTGGGAAACGCATGGCCGAACCAATGTCACCGCCGGGCCATCGCCGCGCACCATCCATGATTTCCGCGGCTTTCCGACAGAGCTTTACGCGATGCGCTATCCCGCCCCCGGCTCTGCCGAACTGGTCGAGCGGGTGGCCGCGCTGATCGGCGAGGATCGCATTGTGAGGGACGACAGCTGGGGATTCGATCACGGCGCGTGGGGTGTCGTCCAGCCGATGTTCCCGGAGGCCGATGTGCCAATGGTGGCGATGAGCCTCGACCGTTCGATTGATGCTGCCGGTCACCTCGCGCTAGGCCGCGCGATGGCGCCGCTGCGGGACGAAGGCGTGCTGATCATCGGCAGCGGCAATGTGGTCCATAACCTGGCGCTGTGGCGAGAGAGCGCGGAAGCCCGGCCGGAATGGGCCGAGGCCTTTCGCGCCCGGATCAATGCCGCTTTGCTCTCACAGGACGACGCGGCCTTGCTGGTGCTGGATAGCGAGGAGGCTGCCCTCGCAGTCAATTCAGGCGAGCACTATCTACCGCTGCTCTACGCCGCCGGGGCGCGGTTGCCCGGCGACGAAGTGGCGCTGTTCAGCGACACACTGGACGGCGCGCTGTCGATGACTTCAGTTATCTATGGGGATGCCGCGCTGGCCCCGGCCTGACCGGAGCCGCGCGCGCAAATCAGGCCCGCGACCCCGTCATCGCCATCTTGCCGAACGAGCCGGTGTCGATTTCGCCCGAGATCGCATCGCCGTCGAC
>JANLSP010000064.1:0-5889 GCA_031362485.1 Novosphingobium sp. | reverse complement strand
GTTCATTGAGATCGAACAGCGCCCCCGCCACTGTGCGGCCATATTCGTGGCCGCCGGGAAAATCGGAATAGTAGTCAGGCCAGGGCACGCGGATCAGTTTGATGCCCTGATCAAGCAAAAAGCGGATTGCGTTCGGGCCTTGTTTGAGAAACATCTCGCGCTTGGCGACCGGCGAAGCCTTGCCGGGCGCGCCGACGACCGCATTGAGATAGGTGCGCCCAGCTTCTTCCGAATCATCATCGAGCAAGGGGTTGTTCGGTACCCAGGCTATCCCGCCCGAATAGGCTGTCGAACCGCCAAACAGGTCCTGCTTTTCGAGAATTACGCAAGTCAGGCCCAGTGACTTTGCAGCCAGCGCCGCCGGGACTGCGGCGCAGCCGCTTCCCACAATGATCATGTCAAAGGCTTCGGATGCATCTCCGCTCATGGCGCAGTCTCCCTTATCACTGCCGGTCGCGTCTTACTTGTCCCGTGTCAGTGGTTCGGGGCCAAGATTGTCGTCGGCGTGGCTGTCGATCATGAATCGGCGCAGCACCCGGTGAAAATTGCTGATGGCCCTTTCCTGGACCGGACTAGGTCTTGAGCCCTTGAAGCCGCGTGAGCGCATTCCTTTTTGAATTTTGGGTATGTTCTCAAGATCCTGGCTGTAGATCAACGGCCAGTCTACCGCGCGCCAGTCGGGAATGAACTCGCGTTTCAACTCGGGCTCCTTGCCTGGAGCAAAGCGTTCGAGAGACCAGATATCGAACAGGCAGCTTTCGGGATCGTTGCCGTTGGGCCGCATCCGGTACCACAGGATCGCTTCGGGGGTATGAAGGAAGACCGTGTTGGGAAAAACATGCCAGTCAAAGCCAGAGGCGGCGATATATTCGGGCGTCAGGTCCTCGGGCCAGCCCGAACCTTCCTGTTCAGCGGCTTCGCGGATGAATTCGCTCCAGCGGGTAAGCACTTCCATTGGCTGGGCGTCAGCAGCCACTTCCTCGCGCAGGCGCTGGGTCGCGGCATAGGCCCGGTCTGGCTGAAGGGCCTTCAGCGTGTCCTTGAACTGCTCGGCGTAGACCAGCACCAGGCGGCGATAATCCGGTTCTTCTTGGGGCGGCAAGCGCGGCGAACGGCCAAGCGGAACACCCGAGCCGGAGTCATACGAAATCCAGCCGTGGCGGCCCATGCCCCGACTCATCGAATAGTCGTCGGTATAGGGCAGCATCTGCGCGTGCGTGGTTTGCACGTGGTAGAATTCAGTGAATGCCTCGCAAACCGTCTTCCAGTTGGCCGCGACGATCGTCGTCTTGTACCAGGCAAAGCGCATTTTTTCGAACTCGAACTTGTCGCAGTGCGACTTCATCGGCTCGAGAAAGAGCTCAAAGGGCTGGCAATCGGGATCCATGTTGATCCACACCCAGCCGCCCCAGATGCCGACCTGCACCGGGCTGAGATTGGTATCTTCGTCCGAAAGGCATGAACCCCAGTCATCGCGGTCGATTACCTTCAGGCAGCGGCCGTCCAGCCGAAAACGCCAGCCGTGGAATGAACAAACGAACTGTTTGGCACTGCCGCAACCCTCAAGCAGCTGGTTGCCGCGGTGCGGGCAGACGTTGTGGAATGCCTTGATCTCATCTTCGGCGCTGCGCGTGACAATGATCGAATCGGTGAGGATGTCATACGTGACGTAGTCCCCGACATTGGGGATTTCTTCGAGTCGGCAGACGATCTGCCAAACTTTTGGCCAAAGGTTCTCTGCCTCATGACGGGCAAAGCCCGGATCGAGGTAGTCCTCTTTGGGCACAAAGTCGTCGCGAACCGCTTCCGGCGGGTACTGTTGCGTGTTCATACTGCCTCTTCCATTGATTTCTGCCCCGCTTGTCCCACTGAATATGATATTACGTCAATTCCAACTTGCACACCGTTCGATTTTCCGGAACCATCGGTCCACACGGTGCCGCAAGTGCATCGCCAGGAGAGGAAGCGGACTTGAGCCTTGTCGAATACGAAGTTGATGGCAGAGTTGCTGTCCTCACCCTGAACCGTCCCGATCAGCGCAATGCCCAGAATGCGGCATTGCTTAAGGAACTGGACGAGTCATTTGATCGCGCGGTGGCCGACAAGGAAGTCCGCGTCATCCTGCTGCAGGCCAAGGGAAAGCATTTTTCCGCAGGGCATGACCTATCAAACGAGGCGCAAAACGGGCCGCCGTGGGATCATATGTTCGACGATGTGAAGCAGAACGGCCTGCTGGATATGTATCAGTGGGAGCTCGGGCATTTCTTCGGTTATTCGCGCAAATGGCGCGACTTGCCCAAGCCGACCATCGCCGCGGTGCAAGGTGCCTGCATCGCCGCCGGGTTGATGCTGGCTTGGCCCTGCGACCTGATTATCGCCGCCGACGACGCCCGCTTCGGCGATCCGGTAATCCACATGGGGATCGGCGGGGTCGAGTATCAGGGCCACACCTGGGAATTCGGCGCGCGCAAGGCGAAAGAACTGTTGTTCACCGGCGGATTCATTGATGCTGCGGAGGCGCACCGGCTGGGCATGGTCAACCGCGTTGTCCCGCGCGACGAACTGGCTTCGGCCAGTCTCGCGCTTGCACATGAAATTGCCAAAATGCACCCGCATGCGCTGATGATGGCCAAGCGCTCGGTCAACCACGCGCTTGACGCGCAAGGCCAGCACAATGCCCTGCAGACCGGCTTCGAAACTCATTCGCTCGGCCATGCCAATGCCTGGATCGTTTCGGGCTATCCGGTGATGGTCGGCCTCGAAGAAATGACCAAAGCCAACAAGGGCGCAAAGAGCTGAAACGGTTCGGAGAGGAAACGATTATGGCAGTGACAGGAAGCGGACGCATGGCGGGGCGGCATGTGCTCGTAACGGGTGCTGCGGCGGGGATCGGCGAGGCCATCGCCGAACTGCTGGTGCGCGAGGGCGCCAAGGTTGCCGCCCTCGACCTCAATGCCGAAGGGGCCGAGAAAGTCGCCCGGCGCATCGGCGCGGTCGGCGTGGGATTTGATCTCGGCAGGCTGGATCAGATCGACGCCATGGTAGGTGATGTTGCCGCAAAACTTGGCGGGCTTGACGGCATCGTCAATTGCGCAGCCTATGCCTCTGGCGGCCCGCTCGAGGACATGACCCAGGAGATCCTGGCCATCTTCACCTCAGTCAACTTGATTGCGCCGATGCTGATTTGCCGGGCCGCGCTGCCGCACATGGCGAAAAACAAGGAAGCCTCGGTGGTCAACATCGCCTCGGGCCAGGGCATCCTGCCCAACGCGCCCAACAACACGGCCTATTGCGCCACCAAGGGCGGCCTGATTGCCTTTTCGAAGGCCATGGCGGCTGAATTCGCGACAAAGGGTATCCGGGTCAATGCCGTTGCCCCGGGAGCAACCGACACGGCTATGACCAAGGTTTTCCTCGACCAGTATCGCAACGACCTCTCGAGTGCGCCGTTCCTCCAGCAGTACGCGATGAAACGTGCTGCAGAGCCGATCGAGATCGCCAATGCCGTGCTGTTCCTGCTTTCGAGCGAGGCTTCATTTGTAACCGGATCGGCGCTTGCCGTTGACGGAGGAAGGTGTTTCCACTGATGACTACCGCAACTGGACAAAACCGCTGGACGCAGCGTCCGCAGGGCTCGAACTGGGGCGATTTTGGCCCCGACGATCAGCGCGGTCGGCTGAACCTGCTGACCGATGCGCGGCGCCTCGCCGCTATCCGCGAAGTGAAGGACGGCAAGGCCTTCGTGCTAAGCCTGCCGCTCGACTTTCCCGGCGGCGACGCGCCGGGCGCTCCACGGCATTCGCCGCGGCTCTATTCGAACCGCATCGGCGATATGGCGATGTGCAACGCCCAGCTTACCCCCAAGGACATCTGCTGCGATGACAGCGTCGATCTGACCCTGCAGTATTCGACCCAGTGGGATGCGCTTTGCCACTGGGGCCGCCAATATGATGTCGATGGCAGTGGCAAGGAAGTGCCCGTTTATTACAACGGCTTCCGTGCGGGATCGGACGTTGAATGTGGCCACGGCGAACATGGCCCCTATGCCCATAAGCTGGGGATCGAGAACATGGCCGAGACCGGGGTCCAGGGCCGCGGCGTTCTGGTCAACCTGGTAAAGCTCTATGGCACCGGACGCACTTCGGTCGACTATGACATGCTGATGAAGGCGATCAATGATCAGGGCGTGGAAGTGCGCGAAGGCGACATGTTGCTGCTCTATACCGGCTATTGCGACGCAGTGATGGCGATGAACAAGCAGCCCGACGAGGAAAAGCTGGCACAGACCGGCGCGGTGCTCAATGGCTCTGACGAGCGCTTGCTCGACTGGATCGACACCAGCGGCATTTCCGTGCTGATCGCCGACAATCAGGCAGTAGAAGGCTTCAGCACCGACCTGCAGGCCGGCGACAACGGATTGCTGCCACTCCACGATCGCTGCCTGTTCAAGCTTGGCGTGCACCTGGGGGAATATTTCTGGCTGAAGGAACTCGCTGAGTATCTGGATCAGGCGGGCCGCCACGCCTTCCTGCTCACAGCCCCGCCGCTGCGCCTGCCGGGCGCCGCCGGCTCTCCCGCCACGCCTGTCGCTACCGTCTGATCCTCAACCGCTGTCTGCTGGCTCGGTTTTGGCTTCCTCGCGGTAATCGGCGGGATTGATGTCGCGGGTCCACTGCCACTGCTCCAGAAGGGTCCAGGGCGTATTGGTCGTCACCCGGCCGCTGGCGTTGCGGTAGTAGGTGGTCCCATAGGGCGTCGACCAGACAAAATTCTTCAGCAATTCGCCCGTGCGCACCATGTAATCGTCGAACACTTCCTCGCGCACATCGAGCACCTTGCGATCGTTCTCGACCAAGTAGCGCAGGCTCGCTGCGATGTAGTTGGACTGCGTTTCGGAACTGAAGATCAGGTTGCCGTTGTAGCCCAGATTGTTGCCCGGCCCATACATCATAAAAAAGTTCGGGAAATTCGGCACGGTGATGCCGAGATAGCCGCCGGGCCGGTCCTGCCAATATTCGTTGATCGTGACCCTGCCGCGCCCGCGGATGACCATCGGCGAGAGATATTCCTGCACTTTGAAGCCGGTGGCATAGATAATCACATCGAAGTCGTGCTGCCTGCCGGTCGCATCGACAATGCCCGTTTCGTTCATCCCGGTGATGGCATCAGTGCAAAGCTCGACATTGGGCCGCTTGATCGCATCGAAGAAATTGCCGCTGCCGATGGTCGGACGTTTCACATAAGGCGGATAGTCGGGCAGCATCTTTTCGAGCAAGTCAGGTCGCTCGTCGAGATGGCGGTGATAGTCGGCGACAGCTCGCTGGCGCGCCATTTCGTTCATCTCGCTGGTCGATCGGCCATCCTGCGGCCAGTTCGGGTCATAACCCATGACCATTGCGGCCTTGTCGAGCGTCCAGTTGAACACGGCGGTCCGATTCCAGCCCGAGTAATATGGCAAGTGCTCGATCGCCCACTGCTCGGCGCTGCGGATTTCGCGGGCATATTCGGGATTGATGAAGCTCCAGCTCGGTGAGCGCTGGAAAATGGTAAGCTGGCTGGCCTGCTCGGCAAGCGGCGGGGCCATCTGCAGGGTCGTCGCGGCGTTGCCGATCACGGCGACGCGCTTGCCCGCCAGATCGACATCATGCCGCCATTCCGCGCTGTGGAATTTCGCGCCCTTGAAACGGTCCGCCCCTTCGAAAGTCGGCGTATGGGTAGTGTTGAAGAAGCCTTGGGCGCTGACCAGTGCTCTCGCCTCATGCGTCTCGGTGCGGCCGTCCTTGCTGCGAACCGCCTCGTTCCACTCCGAGGCTTCATCGTCCCAGTCGGCGCCCGTCACTTCGGTGTTGAAGCGGACGTGGTCACTGTTTCCGAAGCGATCAAAGCATT
>JANLSP010000035.1:0-13163 GCA_031362485.1 Novosphingobium sp. | reverse complement strand
CCGACACCGGCAGCTTGCGCGGATCGCCGCCGGTTGCCCACACCAGCTTGCCATAGCCGAACGCGCTGCCATCCGAGAGGGTGAGTTGCCTTGCGGCCGGATCGATCGCCGTCACTTCGGTGCCGAGCATCAGGTCGATGTTCTTCTCTGCCCAGAACGCCAGCGGGCGGATGTAGAGCCGGTCGAAGGTCTTCTCGCGGGCGAAATATTCCTTCGACAGCGGCGGGCGCTCATAGGGGGGCTCGCTTTCGCGGCCGATCATGGCGACCGTCCCGGTGAACCCGTTCTGGCGCAGGGCAATGGCGCATTGCGCCCCGCCGTGACCCGCACCGACAATAACAACGTCTGCCTGTTTCATGCTGATTCCGATTGGCCAAAATTCACCCGAGGTCAATGCCCGGCCGAATCCGGTCTGACTTTGATCTGTTGCAAATCGGACCGCTATCTGCCCAGCAGATTGCGCGCCTGCCCGGCTATTTGCGCTAGCATGGCTGCGCTGACCGGGCTGGTGGCCTGCGCGCGGGAAACGAGGCTGCGGAACTGACGCACGGCCTCGCCATGAGCCTCGGCCCATTCGGCAACCTGCGTCTGCGGATCGCGCTCGCCTTTCAGGATCCGCTGGAGGAATTCGAGCCTGATCTGCTGGAAATCCCTTGCAAGGCCCGCGACCAGCAGACGCTCCCACGGATCGGCAGGGCGCAACCGCGAGGCGGTCGACTGCACCCAGTCGAGCCCCAGCCGGCTGCCGGTTTCGGCAAAGGCGCGGGTCAGTGCCGTGACCGAACCCTGCGCATCGCGCGCCAGCCGGGCGAGACCAACTGCGCCATCAAGATCGAAGAGGTGGGCCACCATGCCGGCTTCGCCTTCGGGTGCGCCGGCAAGGGCGAACTCGGCGCGCAGTTTGGCTGACTGGGCCAGGGCCTCGCCGCCGAGCAGCTTCTGCGCCGAACGCGACAGGCGCGACACATCGGCGGCAAGACTGACCGCCAGTTGCGAGGGGGGCTTTGCGCCTGCCCCCGCACGCAGCAGGTCGGCCATGTGGCTGCGCAAGGCGGAGGCCGAGCGGCGCAGCAACAGGATTCGCGCGATTTCGGGCATGTCCGACGCTTCCACCGCAGGCCAGACTTTATCCATTGCGAACAACCGTTCTGCGGCAACGAAAGCCGATGCGACCTGTGCGAGGCCCGCGCCTTCTTCTTCGGCGAGGTCGAATAGGTTAATCATGCCGATGCGATTGATCAGCCGGTTGGCGATGCGCGTCGCGATGACCTCGCGCCGCAGGCGGTGATTAAGGATATCAACCTTGAATTTGCTGCGCATGGCCGCGGGAAAAGCGTCGAGTAATTCCGCCTCGAGCCCGGGATCATCTGGCACAGCGCTGTCTTCCAGCGCATCCTGCAGCGCCAGTTTGCTGCTCGACAGCAGCACGGCAAGCTCGGGCCGGGTGAGGCCCTGGCCTTCGGCGGCGCGACGCAGCAGGATGTCATTGTCGGCCAGACCATCGGTCTTGCGATCGAGCTGGCCTAGATCGCCCAGCTTATCGATCAAACGGATGTAGGAGGAGTTGGCGCTGGCCCCCCCCGATTCGGCGATCGACAGCGCGAGCGCCTGAAGCCGGTTGTCTTCGAGCACCAGCGCGGCGACATCGCCGGTCATCGCAGTGAGCAGTTTGACCCGCGCCGGTTCAGCCAGGCGGCCATCGCGCTGCGCCGAGGCAAGCGCGATCTTGATGTTCACTTCCTTGTCCGAGCAATCGACGCCGGCCGAATTGTCGATAAAATCGGTGTTTATGCGCCCGCCGCTGGTGGCAAACTCGATGCGTCCGGCCTGGGTGCATCCGAGATTTGCCCCTTCACCGATCGCCTTCGCGCGTAGCTCAGCGCCGTTGACCCGCAGACTGTCATTGCCCGGATCGCCAACCTGGATGTTGTTTTCGGCCGCAGATTTCACATAGGTGCCAATGCCGCCGAACCACAAGAGATCGACCGGGCTTTTCAGGATCGCCGCAATCAGCGTCTCGGGGTCGGCGCTCGCCACCTCGATGCCCAGCGCAGCACGCACCTCGGGACTGATGGGAATATCTTTCTGACTACGCGGGAACACCCCGCCGCCCTTCGATATCAGCCCCTTGTCATAATCATCCCAGCTCGAGCGCGGCAGCGCGAACAGGCGGCTGCGTTCCGCCCAGCTTTTGGCCGGATCGGGACCCGGATCCAGGAAGATGTGGCGATGATCGAATGCGGCGATCAGTCGGATCGTCTGCGACAGCAGCATGCCATTGCCGAACACATCGCCCGACATGTCGCCGCAGCCTGCGACGCGGATCGGGTCGGCCTGCACGTCCACCCCCAGCTCTCGGAAGTGGCGTTGCACAGAAAGCCAGGCACCGCGCGCGGTGATCCCCATCGCTTTGTGATCATAGCCTTTCGAGCCGCCGCTGGCGAAAGCATCGTCGAGCCAGAAATCCTTCTCGGCGGCAAGCGCATTGGCAGTATCGGAATAGGTCGCGGTGCCCTTGTCGGCGGCGACAACGAAGTATGGATCATCGCCGTCATGGATCACCATGCCTTCGGGATGCACGACTTCGCCGGCAACGATGTTGTCGGTCAGCGAGAGCAGCGCGCGCACGAAAGTCTGGTAGCTTGCCTTGCCCTCGGCCAGCCAGCCGTCGCGGTCGCGGGAAGGATCGGTGAGGCGTTTCGGGTAGAAACCGCCTTTGGCCCCCGTCGGCACGATCACCGCATTCTTGACCCGCTGCGCCTTCATCAAACCCAGCACTTCCGTGCGGAAATCGTCGCGCCGGTCGGACCAGCGCAGCCCGCCGCGCGCCACTGGGCCCGCGCGCAGATGGATCCCTTCGACCTGTCCGGAAAAGACGAAAATCTCGCGCCATGGCACGGGCCGGGGCAGGCCCGGCACCAGCGCCGAATCGAGTTTGAATGCGAGCGCAGCCTCGCCGGAAGGCAGGAAGGCATTGGTGCGCAAAATGGCTTGCACAGCCGCGCGGTATTGCCGCAGCAGCCGGTCATCATTGATCGCCGCAACTTTGGCCAGACCATCGCGGATGGCGCCTTGCGCTTTTGCTTCGGCGCGCTTGCGGTCGCCGTCAAAGGCCGGATCGTGGCGGGCAATAAACAGGTCGAGAATGCCGCGGGTGACCTGCGGCGCCTGCTGGAGTGCATCGACGACAGTGGGAATGCCGAAGGTCATGCCGGCTTGCCGCAGATAGCGAAACCAGCCGCGCAGCCAGTTCGCTTCGGCGGGTTTCAGCCGGTTCGAGACAATCAGGCGGTTGAACGCATCGTTTTCGCCGAGGCCATTGAGCGCCTCGCCGAGCGCCGCTTCGATGGTTGCCGCGCGTTCGTCAATGTCCGTGGCCTGCTGGCCTGCGGGGCAGACGAGGCGGAAGAGGTGGATGGTGCCCAGCGCGCGCCGGGCAAGTGCAGTCGGCACATCGTCGAGTACGCGAAAGCCGAAGTTTTCGAGTACGGGCACGGCATCGGACAATGCGAGGTTACCTTCGCGCTGATAGACTTTGGCCATGATCTCGCCCGGCGCATCGGGACCGGAATGATGCAGGCGCACACACCGCTGCGATCCACTGAGGCGGTGCAATCGGGAAATGTCGGCGGCCGCGTCTGTCGGGCCCTGCTGATTGCGGTAGGCCAGCGGGAATGCATCGGCGTAGCGAGCGGCGAGCGCCGCAGAGCGCCCGCCTTCTCCGCCAGCCGCAAGTTCTGCCTCCACCGCCGCGCGCCAGCCGCGAACCATAAGGTGCAGTTGCCGGTCAAGCGCCGCTTCGTTGGGTTGCGAATCCTGCGCGCGAATATCGAGGACAAAGCGGATCATCGCTAGATTCCCGCCTTCGACCTCAAGGCTCCAGTCGATCACCGGGCCGCCTGCCGCCGTTTCCAGCATGGCCTGCACTTGCTGGCGCAGCGCAGTTGATACCGCGTCACGCGGCAACCAGACGAAAGCGAAAAGATGCCGGGCAAGCGGCGCACGCACCAGCATCAGCCGGGGCCGGGGCCGATCGATCAGCCCGATCACGGCAATCGCCACGCGTTCGAGATCGGCGCGGCCAAAGCCGACCAGCAGGTCATGCGGCAGCGCGGTCAACGCATGGGCGAGCGCCTTGCCATTGTGCCCGCCAGGATCGAAACCAAGCCGGGCAGCCAGCGCCGAAAGGCCGGCGCGCAAACGGGGAACTTCGGCAGGAGGGGCGTCCATGGCCGCGCTGGTCCAGATGCCGGCATGGATCGAGAGCGCGGCAAGCTTGCCCGATTCGAACAGCGGCACCATGTACAGATCGAGCGGCACGCGGCGGTGAACCCGGCCAGCGAAATTGGTCTTGACGACCAGCGGCGCCACTTCCGCCGCACGGGAAATCCGGGTGTCGAACCAGGCAAAGGCCCGGTCATAGCTTTCGGCCGCGAGCAGGGCTTTCGCATGGCGGCGGGCGATGCCGAGCGCGCCATTCTGGCCGCCATCACGGCGGCGCACGACGTGGCCAAGCTGCGTTAGGTTGCCCGCCGCAAACCAGCTCAGCAGCGCCGCGCCCTCGCCCTCGCCAAGACCTTTCGCATCGCTTGCCATGCGGGTGCGCATTTTCGGCCAGTCGGTGACTGCCGCGCGGACATCGCCCAGCACGGTTTCAAGTTCGGCGCGCAAACGCACACGGCTTCCCGCATCGGCGCGTGCCGTTTCGATATAGATCATCGACTCAAGCGGGTTAAATCCCGGTGAGGCGGCGGCCGCAAACCCGGTCATTCGGCCATCCTGATCGCGGCGCACCCCGACAACCGGATGCAGCAGCCGGTCGATGGTCAGCCCTTGCGCCGAAACCGCTGCCGCCAGCGAATCGACGAGGAACGGCATGTCGTCGTTGATCGCGGCGATGCGCAGCATTCGCTTGCCAGGCGCTCCTTGCACGCTCTCAATCACGATATTGGCCTTGCCGCTCTCTCGCCGGGCGGCGGCGGCGCAGACGAAGCGTGCGATCTCAGCCAGCGATTCGGCAGCGAGGTCCGGCTCACCCGGCAGGACCGATGCCTCAAGGCGTTCTGCCGTGCCTTTGACCAGCCGTTGCTGGATGCGGTCCGGCTTGCCGCCACTCTTGCCCGCAATTTTGCCGCTGCTCATGGCTTGGCCCTTTCGTTTTGTGGCATCGCCCTATTGCAACATGGCTGACATCGGCTTGACCCGACAATCGGTATTTATGCGATAAACGCCTTCAGGCAAGCGCGGCCATGGCGATCTCGAGCGAGCGCTGCTGCGCCGCCGGGTCCCAGATCGATCCGCCCAGAATCAACTCATCCGGGCCGGTGCGCGCGATGAAGCGCAGCATCGCCTCGCGCACTGTTGCCGGACCGCCGATGGCGCTGACCGAACGCATGGCGTCCATGCTTGCCAATGCTTGCGGCGGCAAGCTGTCGCGATAGCCGGGGATCGGTGGGCGCAGGCGGCCGGGAGTGCCGGTGCGCAGCGCGGCGAAGCTCTGCTCCATTGAACTCGCCAGCAATTTCGCCTCCTCGTCGCTGTCGGCGGCGATCACGGACATTGCGGCCATCACGCGCGGGCCTGCAAGTGTCTCGGACGGGCGGAAATTGTCGCGATAGGTGGCCAGTGCCTGATCGAGCAAAGCGGGCGCAAAGTGCGAGGCGAAGGCATAGGGCATCCCGAGATGCGCAGCGAGCTGCGCGCCATAGAGACTCGAGCCGAGGATCCACATTTCGACTTCGGCACCCGTGGCGGGCACTGCCGTCACCTGCAGTGGTGGACTGCCGGCAAAGCGCGCCTGCAATTCCATTACATCGTTCGGGAACGTCCCCGCAGCGCGCATCAGGTCCTTGCGCAAGGCATGGGCAATGCGTCCGTCAGCGCCAGGCGCACGGCCCAGCCCGAGATCGACCCTTCCGGGAAACAGCGCATCAAGCGTGCCGAACTGCTCGGCGATGACATAAGGATTATGATTGGGCAGCATGATCCCGCCCGCGCCGATGCGGATGGTCGAGGTGGCATGGCCGACGGCACCCAGCACCACCGAGGTCGCGCCGCCGGCGAGGCCTTCCATGCCATGATGCTCGGCCACCCAGAAACGTTGGTAGCCCAGCGCCTCGGCCGCCTGTGCGAGAGCCACGGTTTCCGCCAGTGCCTGACGCGTCGATCCGCCTTCGCGGATGGGAACCAGATCGAGAACGGAAAGTGGGATCATGGCTTGCTTTGCGGCGGTGCGTCCAATTGCGCAAGGTATCCGCGCGCCGTTGTCGCAGCTTCGCTTGCGGGAGCAGTGTCGATGGCTGATTGCCAGCTCTTGCGTGCCGCCGCCTCGTTGCCAACCAGCATGGCGATGACACCTGCCTCAAGCCCGATCTCGGGATCGCGCGGGGCGAGCCCGGCGGCGGTCGCAATCTGGGCCTTCGCCTCGGCCAGTTTGCCCTGACGGCGCGACAGCGTGGCGGAAAGCAACCAGGCGAGAGCACTGTCTGCTGCCGACGTGCGTGCCTCAACCAGCGCCTTGGCGGCATCGTCGGTGCGCTTTAGTCCAACCAGCGCGCGTGCACGATCGATGGCGATTTCGCCGGTGAGGCGAAGGTCATTCGCTGTGGAGGCCTCGCTGCGGGCAAACTCCAGCGCAGTCAGCGCCTGCTCGAACGCACCTTGCGCCAGCGCGGCATTGCCCGCCATCGCGCCCAGCTTGGCACGCATCGCGCTGTCGCCCGCAGCCGCAGCATCGCGTCCGGCAAGGAACGCCTGCTCGGCTTCGCTCCAGTGCTCGAGCCGGGCATGGGCCGAGCCGAGGCACATGAGCGGTTCAGCCTGCGCCGGACCGGACGTTACATCGCGCCAGGCTTCGGCATCGTCGATGGCATCGACCGGGCTGCTTGCGGCATCGTCAAGGCAGAATTCCAGCCGGGTGCGCGCGCGGGCAGGCAGCACCGGTGCCGGACTCGGGGCGGGCGCGCGCACGCTGGGCGGGCGCGGCGGGGCCGAGGGCGGCGGCGTGGTCCCGAAAGGACCGACCTGCATCAGCATGGCAAGCAGCATCGACATGGACTTCGCTCCGTCAGTCAGCCCCAGCCAGTTCCGCAACTGCACAGAGCAGCAGCGCGATATCGCCCGGCCGCGAGAGGCGATGATCGCCGTCCTTGATCAGCGTCACCTGCACATCGGATGAACGCAAGGCTGATGCCAGTCGCAAGCTGATTTCCCAGGGCACGTCGGGATCAGCCTGACCCTGGAGCAGGCGGACCGGACAATCGAGCGGAATTTCGCGGTTCGTCAGCAGCTGCGTCTGCCCGTCGGCCCAAAATCCGGGATAGGTCGGCGTTGGTTGCGGACCATAGGCGTTTTCTTCCAGCACAGTCTCGCCGGCGAGCAATTCGGCCTGTTGCTCGTCGCTATAGCCCCAGGCGGTAAAGTCCGGCGCGGGGGCGATGCCGATGAGCCCGGCCAGCCGCTCGTCCAGGGCCAGTCCGGCCAGCAGCATCAGCCAGCCGCCCATCGAGCTGCCAATGAGAATGACATTGCCGGGACAATGCACCTCCACCAGCGCGAGCACTTCCTCGCGCCAGCGGCTGAGGCTGCCGTCGGCGAAATTGCCGTCACTCTCCCCGCAGCCCGAATAGTCGAGCAGCAGGCATGCCTGGCCATGCGAGACGGCCCAGTCGAACACGGCCTGCGCTTTCGAGCCTGCCATGTCGCTCATGTAGCCGGGAAGGAATACGAGGGCCGGGCCTTTACCGGGCGTGAAACGGTGGGCGATGCGGTGTCCGTCGCCAAGGGTCAGAAATTCGGTCACGATCCGACCTAGATCACCCAGTCGATCGTCTGCATCGCGATGACATGCCGCCCTTTGGCACGGCGCTGATCGACCATGATCCGGTTGAGCCGCTCGAGTGTGTCGCTGCCCGTTGTCACGCACCAACCAGGCACCGCGGCATGAACTAGCGCGCAGAGACCCCCGCAGATCATCGTCAGTCCAAAGCGTGCGGCAACGGCGAAGTGTTCGAAATAGGATTCAGCGACGGAATCGGGATGATCGATGAACAGGCGATTGAACACGGTTGCGGCTCCCTTCTTTCAGGCTCCTTGCCAAATCGCACGGCAGACACGGCCAGACAAGCCGCGTGGGGCCAAGTTGAGGGTGACTTGTCGGCTTTTCCAGGCTAGGGCCAGCTTCGATGAAGCCGCTGCTGACCAGTCTGACCACTACCACTACCCCGGGCAACCGGGGGTGGAGCGGTTCGCGCACCTGACGCGTCAATCGCCCGCCGCCCGGTTGCCGGGTGGAAGGCGTCTCTTCCCGGCCATGCCCCAAAACAGATGACGCTGCCCCTTCCGGCAAGCCGCGCCTTGTGTCATGGCGCCGCGCAGTAAAGAGAGTGACAATGCCCGAACTGTTCAAGATCAGCCTTCCCGATGGCTCGGCCCGCGAAATGCCTGTCGGCTCCACCCCTGCCGATGTCGCCGCCGCGATTGGCCCCGGCCTTGCCAAGGCGGTACTGGCCGCGCGCGTCGATGGCGAACTGGTTGATCTCACCCGCCCCTTCACCGGCAACGCCGCGCTGGCGCTGGTGACGAGCCGAGACGAAGCCGATGCGCTTGATCTTGCCCGGCATGACTATGCGCATGTGCTGGCCGAGGCGGTGCAGGCATTGTTTCCGGGCACGCAGATCACCTTCGGGCCATCGACGGACGATGGCTTCTACTATGACTTCGCACCGAAGGATCGCCAGTTTACCGAGGAAGACCTGCCCGCCATCGAGGCCGAAATGCGGCGGATCATTGCCGCCGACAAGCCGCTGGTCCGCGAAGTCATCGCCCGCGATGCGCTGATCGCCAAGTGGCGCGCGGCGGGCGAGACTTTCAAGGCCGAATGGGCCGCTGAATTGCCCGAGGGCGAAGAGCTGAGCGTCTATCACTCGGGATCGGACTGGTACGACATGTGCCGCGGGCCGCACTTGCCCTCGACCGGCAAGCTCGATCCCCAGGCCTTCAAGCTGACGCGCGTTTCGGGCGCTTATTGGCGGGGCGATCAAAAGAACGCGATGCTCAGCCGCATTTATGGAACCGGCTGGCTCAGCAAGAAGCAGCTCGAAGCGCATATGACGCGCCTCGAAGAAGCAGCCAAGCGCGATCACCGCAAGCTCGGCCAGGAAATGGACCTGTTCCATCTCCAGCAGGAAGCCCATGGCTCGGTGTTTTGGCACCCGCACGGCTTCACCATCTGGCGCGAGCTGGAGGCCTATATGCGCCGCGCCATCGACGGCGCGGGTTACAAGGAAGTCAAGACGCCGCAGATCATGGATGCGCGCCAGTGGGAACAGAGCGGCCACTGGGGCAAATACCGCGAGAACATGTTCGTCATCCCCGACGAGGTGCCCAACGTCGACGATGTCGGCCCGGTAATCTCGGGCGAGGCGGACTGGATGGCGCTGAAGCCGATGAATTGCCCGGCACACGTGCTGATATTCCGTCAGGGCATCAAGAGCTACCGCGACCTGCCCTTGCGCATTTACGAGAACGGCTGCTGCCACCGCAACGAGCCGCACGGCGCATTGCACGGCCTGATGCGCGTTCGCCAGTTCACCCAGGACGACGCACACATCTTCTGCCGCGAAGACCAGATCGTCGAGGAAGTGCGTATGTTCTGCGCGCTCGCCGACCGGGTCTATGGCGACTTCGGTTTCAGCTATTCAATCAAGCTGGCGCTGCGCCCGGACAACCGCATCGGCACCGACGGACAATGGGACCAGGCCGAAGCCGAGCTGCGCAATGCGGTGGCTGCCGCTGGCCTCAACACGCCCGAATACGGCTGGGAAGAATTGCCCGGCGAAGGAGCGTTCTATGCGCCCAAGCTGGAATGGCATCTGACTGACGCGATTGGCCGCACCTGGCAGGTCGGCACCATCCAGTCCGACCGCATGTTGCCCGAACGGCTCGATGCCAGCTACATCGCCGAGGACGGCGCGCGGCACCGCCCGGTGATGCTCCACCGCGCGATCTTCGGCTCCTATGAGCGCTTCATCGGCATTCTGATCGAGCACTTCGCCGGCAAGCTGCCGGTCTGGCTCGCCCCGGTGCAGGCGGTGGTTGCGACAATTGTCTCCGATGCGGATGACTATGCGCGCGATGTCACCGCGCAGCTGAAAGCCGCAGGCATCCGCGTCGAGACTGACCTGCGGAACGAGAAGATCAACTACAAGGTGCGCGAGCATTCGCTGGCCAAGGTCCCCCACTTGCTCGTCGTCGGCAATCGCGAGGCCGAAGAGGGCACTGTCGCCATCCGCACGCTGGGCGAAGAACGGCAGAAGGTGGTTTCTCTGGCTGAGGCAATTGCGATGTTGAAAGCAGAAGCAACGCCGCCGGATCTGCGCGAAGTTTGATTTTCGGCCTGCATCCGGCCGGATTGGCGCTGCTTGTCGCTGTCGCAGCGGCGGGCGGTATGGTGCGCGGGTTGGCCGGTTTCGGCATGGCCATCCTGTTGGTACCAGTGGCCGCGCTCGCCCTGTCGCCGCCAGAAGCCGTGGCCTTGGCCAACCTGCTGGGCCTGCTGATCGGCCTGACCGAGGTCCGCCGCATGCTGCGCAATGCCGAACGCACTGCCCGGCTGATTGCGGTGGTGGCAGTGCTGGCAACCCCGATCGGACTTGCCGGCATCGCCGCGATCGACCCGCAGATCGGCCGCCTGTTGCTTGCAGGAATCGCGCTCACCGCCTTTGCCGCCATCCTGCTGCCACAGCGGGCGCACGATATGCCTGGCCTGGCGGCAACCGGGCTGACGGGTGTGGCCAGTGGTTTGCTCAACGGCTTTGCCGGCATGCCCGGGCCGCCCGTCGCGCCCTATTATCTGGGCCGGCGCATTCCGCCGCTTGTGGCGCGGGCATCAATGATGCTGATTTTTCTAGCGACATCCGCCTCCGGCGTCGCATCAGGCTGGCTGCTCGGCTTTGCCGGCTGGCGCACGCTGGGCCTTGGATTGCTGCTGCTCCCGGCCGTTCTGGCAGGCAACTGGCTGGGCACTCATGCCTTTGGCCGAGTTGGCCCGGCGCTGTGGAGAGGGATCACTGCCACCGTGCTGGCCGGCGCGGGGCTGGGCGCCGTGCTCCGATTGTTACAGGGGTAACGCGCCCGCAAACGCCAGCGCCAGAGCACAAGTGCCCACCACCAAGACGCGCAGGGCTTCGTGCGGCAAAGCGCGACTGGCAGCGGCAAGGGCGGCAAACTGGGACATCGCGGCATTATTGCGCGAGTCCGGGTTACCGAAGCGTTAAACCGCTCTCGGCATCTGCTGGCTGGCGCAGTGAAATCCGCCACCGCCTGCCAGCACGCAATCGGCCGGAAGGCCAACGCAGTCCCGGTCCGGGAACAGCGCCGCGACCGCGGCAACGCCTGCGTCATCCATTGCCGTGCCGAAAGTGGGCACGACGACCAGATGCGTTGTGATCGCGAAGTTCATATAGCTTGCCGGCTCGATCCGCCCGTCCCGCTCGATGCGGCCCGGCGAGGGCACTTCGCGCACCGCCAGCCCGAAAGTCTCGGCGCGGGCCTTGGCGTCGGCATAGATCGCCGCATTGGGATCGCCACGGCCAGTCGCTACCGGCAGCGCCAGCACGCCCGGCGCCACGAAGCGCGCGAGGTTGTCGACATGGCCGTCAGTGTGATCATTGATCAGTCCGTCGCCGAGCCACAGCAGGCGCTCGAAACCCAGATCGGCGGTAATCCGTGCCTCGATATCGCCGCGCGAAAGACGCGGATTGCGGTTGGGGTTGAGCAGGCATTGCTCGGTGGTGACGGCAAGCCCGGTGCCATCTCCGTCGATCGCGCCGCCTTCGAGAATCCAGTCGGCGGTGACAACCCAGAGCCCGGCATCGCGCGCCAGTTCGGCGCCTATGGTCTCGTCACCCTGCATTTCGTATTTTTCACCCCAGCCGTTGAAGGCGAAGCGCCGGGCGATTCGTTTGCCGCGCTGGTCAAGTACCACCAGAGGCCCGGTGTCGCGCAGCCAGATATCGCCATAGCGCCATTGCTCCAGCCTGACGGCAGCCGAACACAACACCCGCGCCCGTGCTTCATTGGCCTCATCGCGCACCAGCAGCCGCACTTGCTGCCCGCTCTCCGCAACGGCATTTGCGAAAGCGGCAATCTGCTCCTGCGCGCGCGGCAAGAAGCCCTGCCACTCATCGCCGTCATGCGGGAAGCCGATCCACAGCCAGTCCTGCGGATGCCATTCGGGGGGGAAGTAAACGTTCATGGACTGCCCATAGCGAGAGCCAATGCTTGCGGGAAGCGACGCGACAGGGCATTTCCGCGCAGATGACTTCACCAGACTGGAACGGCGCGCTGGAAAGAGCCCGGGCGCACTCACCATTCCTCGCGCGCGCCATGGGCCGCCTGCCTGATCTCGTCGCACTGCTGGATGCCGGGGAGGGCGAAGCAGCGCTCAGATGGGCCAGGTTGGCCGGCGCTGGTTGTGACGACATTGGCGTAGCATTGCGTCGTGAGAAGCTGGCGCTGGCGCTGGCGCTTGGAATTGGCGACCTGGCTGGGGCCTTTCCTCTGTTGCGCATCACCGGCGAGCTTTCCAGCTTCGCCGACCGCGCGCTGGACGCTGCGATCGCAGATGGCATCCGCCGCCGCGCCCCGAGCGCCGAGCCTTTGGGCTTCCTCGCGCTGGCGCTGGGCAAGCATGGCGCGGGCGAGCTCAACTATTCGTCGGACATCGACCCGATCCTGCTCTACGATCCGCACACGCTGCCGCGCCGCGAGCGCGACGATCCGGGCGAGGCAGCGCTGCGCATTGCGCGCACGCTGATGGAAACTATGTCGGCGGTCACCGGTGATGGCTATGTCTTCCGGGTCGATCTGCGCCTGCGGCCGCAATCGGAAGTGAGTCCTTTGGCAATCCCCATCGATGCCGCGCTGGCGCATTATGAAAGTTCGGCGCTGGCCTGGGAGCGTGCCGCTTTCATTCGCGCGCGCGCCTGCGCTGGCGACATGGCTGCCGGCGAGGCGTTTCTGGCTGCGATCCGGCCGTTTGTCTGGCGCAAGAGCCTCGACTTCGGGGCGATTGCCGAAGTCGGCCGGCTGACCGCACAGATCCGTGAGCATTACGGCCAGGTGACAAGCCCCGGGCCGGGCTTTGACATCAAGCGCGGGCG
>JANLSP010000619.1:0-3029 GCA_031362485.1 Novosphingobium sp. | reverse complement strand
CGGCGCGCAAGTGCCGCTGGGCGCGGGCCTCGCCTTTGCCCACAAGTACCGCGAAGACGGCGGAGTGTGCGTCGCCTATTTCGGCGACGGCGCGGCAAATCAGGGCCAGGTCTATGAGACTTTCAACATGGCGAGCCTATGGAAATTGCCGATCATTTTCGTGATCGAGAACAACCAGTACGCCATGGGCACCGCGGTCAAGCGGAGCTCGGCCGAAACCCATTTTTACCGGCGCGGCACGGCGTTCCGGATTCCGGGCATGATGGTCAACGGGATGGACGTTCTCGAAGTGCGCGGCGCGGCGGATCTCGCCCTGGCGCATGTTCGGGGCGGAGGCGGCCCAGTGCTGATGGAGCTCAACACCTATCGCTATCGCGGCCATTCGATGTCCGATCCCGCCAAGTATCGCAGCCGTGAGGAAGTTCAGGATGTGCGCGAACATCGTGACCCGATAGAGCAAGCCAAAGGCGCGTTGCTGATGCGCGGCGTGGCCGAGGATCGGTTGCGTGAGATTGACAAGTCCGTACGCGCGCGGGTCTCCGCCGCCGCCGATTTTGCCGAGAACGTGCCTGAGCCCGCCCTTGAGGAGCTCCATACCGACGTCTTGGTGGAGCAATACTGATGGGCCTGACGATCCAGATGCCCGCGCTCTCTCCGACGATGAAGGAAGGCAAGCTGTCGCGCTGGCTGGTCAAGGAAGGCGATGCGGTGCGCTCGGGCGATGTGCTCGCCGAGATCGAGACCGACAAGGCGACGATGGAATTCGAGGCGGTCGATGAAGGTATAATGGGCAAGCTGCTGGTCGCCGAAGGCACCGAAGGCGTTGCCGTGGGAACCGATATTGCCGTGCTGGAAGCCGAAGGCGAAGCCGCACCGCGAGAGGCAGCCCCGCCGGTCGCGTCAACTCCGCCACCCGCCGCGCCGCCGGCTCAGCCCGTAGCTCCGACCGCCGCGCCGGCGCGAACCGCCGAAGGCAACACCGTCACACTGCGCGAGGCCTTGCGCGACGCCATGGCCGAGGAAATGCGCCGCGACGACCGTGTGTTTGTCATGGGCGAGGAAGTGGCCGAGTATCAAGGGGCGTACAAGGTCACGCAGGGCCTGCTCGACGAGTTCGGCCCCAGGCGGGTGATCGATACGCCGATCACCGAATATGGCTTCGCCGGCATTGGCACGGGCGCGGCCATGGGCGGCCTCAGGCCGATCGTCGAATTCATGACGTTCAATTTCGCCATGCAGGCGATTGATCACATCATCAATTCCGCCGCCAAAACCAACTACATGTCCGGCGGCCAGATGCGCTGCCCAGTGGTGTTTCGCGGCCCCAACGGCGCGGCCAGCCGCGTCGGCGCACAGCACAGCCAGAACTTCGCGCCCTGGTATGCCAGCGTTCCCGGGCTAGTCGTGATTGCGCCCTATGACGCCGCCGATGCCAAGGGCTTGCTGAAAGCCGCGATCCGCAGCCAGGACCCTGTGGTCTTTCTCGAAAACGAGTTGCTCTACGGCCGCAGCTTTGCGGCCCCTCCGGGGGGCGACGATGCACTGGTGCCGATCGGCAAGGCACGGACCATGCGGGCCGGGCGCGACGTGACGATTGTTTCCTATTCGATCGGGGTTGGCCTGGCGCTGGAAGCTGCCGAAATGCTGGCTGCCGAGGGCATCGAGGCCGAAGTGCTCGACTTGCGCACGCTGCGCCCCCTCGACACTGCCGCCGTGCTGGAAAGCCTCTCGCGCACCAATCGACTGGTGGTTGCCGAAGAAGGCTGGCCAGTGTGCTCGATCGCGTCGGAGATTGTTGCGCTGTGCATGGAGCAGGGCTTTGACCATCTTGACGCACCGGTGCTGCGTGTGTGCAACGAGGATGTACCTTTGCCCTATGCCGCCAATCTGGAAAAAGTGGCGCTGATAGATGCGGCGCGGATTGTCACTGCGGTCAAGCAGGTCTGTTATCGTTAGAGATTATTTCACTGCCGTCACCGCTTCAGGATCAACCAGCGGATCGTCGAGAGCATCGCTCTTGGGTGTTTGGCCTTCACGGGCTTTCAGTTCGGCGATGTCGCCTGCCCGGTTTTGCAGGAAATTGGCCCGAAGCGCGGCGTAGGGATCGATCGAGTCTTCCTGAATAGATCGCAGTTCGGCGTCGTTTTCGGCGCGCTGATCAAGTCCGTCAACGATGGTGATCACCGTGCCAACCGTGCCAAGGTCCGGGGCATCGCGCAGGATGCGCCGGCCGCTGTTGGGATAAAGCACTTTATCAAGCAGGCGATTGTCGATCAGGCCATCGCCGAATTGTGCGGCGCTGTCACGCAAGGTGGTGGGACCCAGCACCGGCAAGTAGAGATAGAGCACCGGTCCGACGCCGTAATAGCCCAGCGTGTTGCCAAAGCCGTTGTCGCGCCGGGGCAGATTGAATGGCTTGCGCTTGGCGATGTCGAACAGGCCGAACACGCCGATGGCCGAGTTGATAACGAACCGTGCCAGCGTTGCCAGTGCACGGTCGGGGCGCAATTGCAGCAGGTCGTTGGCGAAGATCAGCGGCGTTCGGGCATTGGCGATGGCATTGCGCGCGCCGTCGCGCAGCGGGCGGGGAAGCACCGTCTGGTAAGCGATCGCCAGCGGGCGCAGGATCAGCCGGTCAATCGGTTGCGAGATGGCATAGGAGATGCGGTTGATCCCTTCCAGCGGATCGGGGAAGGGCTGGGGCGCGGCGATGTCGAAATCTTCCGGAGAAGCGATGTCATCGGCCTTGGCGGCGGTTGGTGGAGCCGGATCGGCGGGCGGCAGATCATCGAGCTGGACATCGGGCTCAGCGGCCTCGCTGGCGGCAGGCGCTGCGGCTTCCGCGGCCACCGATGCAGGCGCCACGACTGCATCAGCAGGGCTTGCCGTCGCAACAGCAGGACTTGCCGTCGCAGCGGCCAGCGCGAGCGCCGAAGCCAGCATAGTCTCAGGCGGCTTCCTTGCGGCGGCGCAGGAAGTCGAAGAATTCCACGCCCTCGCGCAGCCGCCGCTTCATCACGTCCCAATCG
>JANLSP010000608.1:0-7144 GCA_031362485.1 Novosphingobium sp. | reverse complement strand
CTTTGCCCCGTGCCCGCGACGCCGACCGCCAGGGTATCGGCCAGAAACATCTTCGCCGCTGCGACGGCCTCGCCGGGCAAGTCCGCGAATTCATGGGCCAGAACGAGATCAATAAGCCGAACGCTCGTCCGCGATGAATTGCGCGACTCTGGGGCCAATCCATGCAGGCTGGAGCGATCGGAGGACGGCGATGGCATGTGATGGCAATGCGTCCAATCGCGATCTGTGCGGCCTGACTTGCGCTAATTGGCCGCTGTTCGGATAAGACCGCAGTCCGAAATTACGCCTTGGACACAAGGTTTGGCGACAACCTACCAGTAAGGCCGCTCCAGCAGCGCGCGGCGCCGTTCGCGGATGATTGCCTCGCGCTGCTCAGGCGTGACGCGCGGCGTGCCGGCGGGCAGCAGCCGCGCCACATCCGCGACTTTGACCTTGCGCACTTCGGGGATCGGCTGGCTGTCGCAGCCGGTCCAGCGGCCCTGGATCATGCCCTTGGGGTGGCCTGCGGTGTCCATCCAGTTGGCAATGCCGGGATCTCGCGCAGAGACGACGATGCGCAGTTTGCCATCGGCATCGGGCCTGGCCTGGGTGTCGTTGAGCGAGGAATGGTTATTGATCCAGTCGGTCGTCTCGTAGATCTCGTTGGTCAGGATCAGCGAGCGGTACTCGCATTTTGCCGGCACCGGCGATTCGATGATCAGCGCCTCGTCGTTGGCAAGGTCATAGACGCCTTCATAGTAGAACTGCCCGGCAAGCGCGCCCATGGGCACGTCGAACACCTTGAGCCGGTTGACGAAGCCCTGTGAACGCAATTGCTCGACATGGTCGACGAACAACAGGCCGATGAAATCGACCGCGCGGGGCAGGGCGCGCAATTTCGCTTCCAGCGTTGCGGCGGAGGGGCGCGGCCGGCCGGCCGGTTTGTCGAGCCGTTCAATGGCGAAGGTCGGCTCCGCCCCCTTGCCCCAGTTGGCGCTGACCATGCGCAGCATCAGCCGGCTAGCGCGCGGATCAAGCTGCCACCAGTCGCCGGTATGGCCGGCCGGGCGCTCCGGACTCAGCAGCACGTCATAGCGCCCTCGCCCATCGACTCTCAACTTGCGCAAATTGAGGTGCGCGCGCGGCGGCGGCGATCCGGAGGCCTGCGGCACGACCTGCGCGATCACCGCAAGCCGCAAGCTGCCCTGCTTGCCGCGCAGGCGATAGCTGCCGCCCGGCGTGATGCTTGCGGCGCGGTAGATCGTATCGGCATTTGGCTGGCCGACATTGAGCACCTGGCCGATCGAGGGGAGAAACTGCGGGGCATCTCCGTCGCCACCGAGCGCCTCGATGGTCGAAGTCGTCAGCGCCTCGAGCGCAAGCCGCGCCACTTCCTGTTGCACTTGCGGGTCGGCGCGCATTGAGACAGGCAACTTGGCGAGCATCCGGTCGGGCAAGGTGCGCAGGCTCTCCGCGAACTCACCCCAGCCGGCAACACTGGACGCGGGAGGTGCTGCTTGCGCTCGCGCAGCGAAAGGCACGGCGGCGAGGGCCAGGGCAGCAAGGCTGGCAGGCCAGAAACGGCGGATCGACATGAGGGCTCCTTCCGGGTGACTTCAGTTTTGCATCAGCCTGCCGGTGTTGCCGCTCGCAAACAACCCTTCCCTGTCAGATTTCCGCGCGCGCCTTGACCACCGCATCGGCATCCTTGCCCGCCAGTTCTGACAGGTGATCAAACCCCGCGGAATAACTCGCCAGCCCCTGGCTCAGCGAACGCAGCTCGGCATCAAGGCCATGCAAAGCCGCTTCGGGCAGCATCGCCTCCACACGCTCCCAGCGCTCCCATTCAGGATGAGGGCTGAGACCAAGGATCTGCCCGCGCCGCGACGACAGCACAGAGCCCGCCTTCGATGCCGTGCCTCCCGGCGTGTCGACGCTTACCTTGACCATCGGCTCCAGCAGATAGGGTGCGGCCTGCGCCAGGGCATCGCCCATTGCGATGCGCCCGGCGATGCGGAAGGCCAGCTCCGATGAATCGACCGCATGGAACGAGCCATCGACGAGCGTCACGGCGACATCGACCACCGGGAAACCCAGAGGCCCCTTTTCCATCGCGTCTCGCACGCCGGCCTCAACTGCCGGGATATATTGCCGGGGGATCACCCCGCCGGTGATCTTGTCCTCAAACTGGAAGCCATCGCCGCGTGCCAGTGGGCGGATCTCGATCACGCAATCGCCATATTGGCCGTGCCCGCCCGACTGCTTCTTGTGGCGCCCGCGCATCGAGACCGGGTTGCGGATCGATTCGCGGTAGGCAATGCGCGGGGGCCGGGTATCGACCGCGACGCCATAGCGGCGCTGCAGGCGGCCCAGTACGACTGCGAGATGCTCCTCATTGATCCCGTGCAGCACGGTTTCATGGGTTGCTTCATCCTGCGTCCACCCAAGCGCCGGGTCTTCCTCGCAGAGCCGGTGCAGCGCAGTGGAAAGTTTGACGTCATCCTTACGGTCGCGCGTGACGATGGCGAGCGCGGCATTGCGCGCTGGGTAACTGACAGCCAGTTCGGCACTGGCCGAGCCCTTTTTGCCGAGCAGCAGCCCGCTTTTCGCCTCGTCGACCTTGGCGACGGCGACGATGTCACCAGCTCGTGCTGCGCCCTGCTTGGCGGTTTTGTCGCCCTGGACGAAAAAGATCGAGCCGGTACGCGCGGTGTCGCCGCCGACAACCAGTTCCTCTCCTTCACCCAGTGGCACACCGAGCACCCGACCCAGCGCTAGCCGGCCCATCGCGCCGCCATTGGCGATTTTGAACACGTGCAGTGCGCCTTCTCCCTTGACGCCAAGTCGGGCCGCGGCGCGCGCCGGATCGGGTGCTTCGTGGCGCAGCAGCTTGAGCAGCCGGTGAACCCCGCCGCCGGTCAGCGCGGAACCGAGGATCACCGGAACGACCTTGTTTTCTGCGGTATCGAGAGCAAGATCGGTCATTACCGCTTCGCGCCCCGGATCTTCGTCCATCAGCAGCGCTTCCATCAGGGCATCATCGAAATCCGCCAGAGTTTCAAGCAGCCTTGTGCGGTCAGCCGCTTCGCGTTCGGCAAGCTCCGCAGGGATTTCCACCCGCTCGGATTCCGCGCCCGGGCGATAGCGATAAGCGCGTTCCAGCGCGACATCGACATAGCCGGTGACTGCGTCGCCCTCTCGGATCGGAATCTGCCGCAAGGCAAGCGGCTCGCGGCTCATCGGTTGCAGGCAGGCAATCAGCTCGCGCACCGCGCCGCCGCGCGCCTGCTCGATCTTGTTGATAAAGATGGCATGGGGGACGCCAAGATCATCGAGCCGGCGCAGGGTCGGATCGGCGAGGCCTGCGCGGGAGGGATCGGGATCGATGACGACAATCGCCAGATCGGCGCTGGCCAGTGCACCCAGCCCATCGGCGGCAAATCCGGCTCCGCCGGGCATGTCGATCAGTGCGATATGATCGCCCAGATAGTCGAAATGCATCAGGTTGATTTCGGTCGAGCCGCGCCGGGCGCGAGCTTCCGGACTGGCGTCGCCCACGGACATGCCGGCCTCGACACTGCCCTGGCGAGTAATTGCGCCGCTGGCGAACAGCATCGCTTCGGCGAGGCTGGTCTTGCCTGTGCCTGCCGGGCCGACAATGGCAACTGCGCGGGTCGCCGTGTTGCCCGAATTGCTGCCTTTGGGATTGATGCTGCCCATTGACGCCTCCTCTCAATGTAGGGGCGCGCCGGGCGCTTGCCTCTCGCACGACGCGCGATGGACTGGAAGTGGATGCTGCGACTCTCCGGGTCGAGTCGCAAGCGGAATCTTGAAATGCTTGCCGCTTGCGCCAGCCTGCCTTATCGGCGCGACGTATGACCTCGACCAACGAAATCCGCCGGTCCTTTCTCGACTACTTCGGCCGCGAAGGCCACGAAGTGGTCCAGTCTGCGCCGCTCGTGCCCTACAATGATCCGACGCTGATGTTCGTCAATGCAGGCATGGTGCCGTTCAAGAACGTGTTTACCGGGCTTGAAACCCGCGCCATTCCGCGCGCCACTTCCAGCCAGAAGAGCGTGCGCGCCGGCGGCAAGCACAACGATCTCGACAATGTCGGCTATACCGCGCGGCATCACACCTTCTTTGAAATGCTGGGGAATTTCTCCTTCGGCGACTATTTCAAGGAGCAGGCCGTTGTCCATGCATGGACCCTGCTGACCAGGGAATGGGGTCTGTCCGCCGACAAGCTGACCGTGACCGTCTATCACACCGATGACGAGGCGGCGGCGCTGTGGCGCAAGATTGCCGGGCTGCCTGAAGAGCGCATCATCCGCATCCCGACCAGCGACAATTTCTGGTCGATGGGTGATACCGGGCCTTGCGGGCCGTGCAGCGAGATCTTTTACGATCACGGCGATCATATCCCCGGCGGGCCTCCGGGCTCGCCCGATGAGGACGGCGACCGCTTCATCGAGATCTGGAATCTGGTGTTCATGCAGTTCGAACAGGCCACCGATGGCAGCCGCACTGCGCTGCCCAAGCCCAGCATCGACACCGGCATGGGGCTGGAACGCATCGCTGCGGTTATGCAGGGCGTGCACGACAACTACGACACCGACACCTTCCGCGCGCTGATCGATGCGTCGGAAGGGCTGACCGGGGTCGCCGCCGAGGGTGAGAACCGCGCCAGCCACCGCGTCATCGCCGATCACTTGCGCTCAACGTCGTTCTTGCTTGCCGACGGAGTGCTGCCGTCCAATGAAGGGCGCGGCTATGTCCTGCGCCGGATCATGCGCCGCGCAATGCGCCATGCGCATTTGCTCGGCGCCAAACAGCCGCTGATGCATCGGTTGGTGGGTTCGCTGGTCACCGAGATGGGCGCGGCTTACCCTGAACTTGCGCTCGCGCGGTCCTTGATCGAGGAAAAGCTGGAGCGCGAGGAAATCCAGTTCCGCCGCACGCTGACCAATGGGCTGAAGTTGCTCGATGAGGCCACCGAGACGCTGGGAGATGGCAGTGAATTGCCTGGAGAGACTGCGTTTAAACTCTATGACACCTTTGGGTTTCCCTATGATCTGACCGAAGACGCCCTGCGTGCGCGCGGTATCGGCGTCGACAAGGCCGGCTTCGATGCGGCCATGTCCCGCCAGAAAGCCGCGGCGCGCGCGGCGTGGAAGGGTTCGGGCCAGGCGGCGGACAGCGAAGTGTGGTTCGACATCGCCGAGCGTGAAGGCGCAAGCGAATTCACCGGCTATGTCTCGACTTCAGGCGAAGGCCAGGTCGTGGCGCTGGTGGTGGACGGCAAGGAAGTGCAGTCCGCGAGCGCCGGATCGCAGGTCGCGGTGCTGACCAACCAGACGCCCTTCTATGGCGAAAGCGGCGGGCAGGCTGGCGACAGCGGCACTATCACCGGCGCTGACGGTCTGAAACTGAGCGTTTCCGACACGTCCAAGCCGCTTGGCCGCCTTCACGCCCATATGGCAACGATTGAGTCAGGAACAATCCAAATCGGTGATTCGGTCCACCTCGCAGTTGATACCGCGCGGCGCGATGCAATCCGCGCCAACCATTCGGCGACGCACTTGCTCCACGCGGCCCTGCGCCACCGCCTCGGCGCGCATGTTACGCAGAAGGGCTCGGCTGTGGCGGCTGACCGCTTGCGTTTCGACTTTTCGCAGCCCGTCGCGCTGACGCCAGACGACATCGCAGCGATTGAAGCCGAAGTGAACGCCGAAATCCGCGCGAACGAGCCGGTGGTTACCCGGCTGATGAGCCCCGATGAGGCGATCGAGGCGGGCGCGATGGCGCTGTTCGGCGAGAAGTATGGCGACGAAGTGCGCGTGCTCTCCATGGGCACCACATCCGAGAAGGCCTATTCGGTCGAACTGTGCGGCGGCACGCATGTGCGTGCGCTGGGAGATATCGGCCTGTTCCGCATCGTTTCCGAAGGCGCGGTCAGCTCAGGCGTGCGGCGCATCGAAGCGCTGACAGGCGAGGGCGCGCGCCAGTGGTTTGTCGCGCGCGAAGAGGCACTGAAAGGTACGGCCAGCTTGCTGCGCACAACGCCCGATGAAGTCGAGGCGCGGGTTGCGGCGCTGCTCGATGAACGCAAGAAGCTTGAGCGCGAGCTGGCGGAGGCGAAGAAGGCCTTGGCGCTGGGCGGCGGATCCGCGCAGGCCGCAGGCAGTGATGAATCAGTCGGCGGTGTCGCTTTTTCGGGCCAGGTGATCGACGGGCTTGAAGCCAAGGAGCTGCGCGGGCTGCTCGATCAGGCCAAGCAGCGGCTGGGTTCGGGCATTGCCGCCATCTGCGCGGTAAACGAAGGCCGCGCCAGCATTGCCGTGGCAGTCACCGACGATCTCACGGCGCGGTTCAGCGCGGTCGATCTGGTGAAGCTTGGCGTCGAGGCGCTCGGCGGCAAGGGGGGCGGCGGGCGGCCCGACATGGCGCAAGGTGGCGGTCCCGATGGCGGCAAGGCAGCCGAAGCCATCGCCGCAATCAGGGCGGCGCTGGCTGGCTGAATTCAGTCAGGCGTTAGCCGGTCGGTATTTCCGAGGCCGCTACGGGTGCGGCGACCGGCAATTCTGCCGTCGCCGGGGCTGCAACGTCCGCTGCCGGTGCTTCAGCCGGGCTTTCGCTGATCGAAGCATCAACCGGACTCGTCTCGGCCGCAGTATCTACCGCGAAGGTTTCGGCAGGAGCCTGCGCCGCGCTGCTGGCGGAAAGTTCCTGATGAACATCGCTCAGTCCGCTGGCTTCCGAGGAGCCGTCATAAGGCGCAAGCGCGGCGTAATTGGGCGTGAAAGCTGAATCGAAACCGCGATCGACCTGTTGGCTTGCGGCGCGGAAACGCACGGCGCGATGCTCGTTCATGCCAAGCCGGGCGGCGCGGGCGGGCACGCTGGGAATGACCGGTGCGGCTTCCAGCTTGAGCGGGGGCAGCGGAGCCAGTTCTGGCAGAGTGCTCATCGCCAGCGCGGTCGGCGGCGGACCGGCAGTAATGCCAAGGCTGCGCGCAGCCTCCGACGCGGAATAGGCCAAAGCTGGTGAGGACATTGCAGAAGAAGGCATCGCAGAAGAAGGCATCGCAGCGCCCGCATCGGCAAAACTGATTACGACTTCGGGACCGCCAGCGGAAGGGCCGCTGTATGGCTGGCTGAGGCGA